>JBBQYN010000167.1:0-5825 GCA_038208655.1 Actinomycetales bacterium | reverse complement strand
CCCCGGTCAGTGCGTGTCGTGCGGCACGGTCGTGGCGCGGTCCAGCAGCGGGGTGAGTCGAAACGGAATCACCTCGCCCATGGCCAGCGATGTCTCGGTGCGGTCCACGCCCTCGCAGGCCAGAATGGTGGCGTCGATGCGAAAGAGGTCGTCGGCGTCGCGGCAGACGACTCGCACCAGCAGGTCGGCGGGGCCGCTCATGCCGTGCGCTTGCACGATTTCGGCAATCTGACCCAGCTCCTGCACGATCTGCGCGAGCCGTTTCTGCTGCAGGTACACCTCGATGAACGCGGTCAGCGGGTACCCGAGTGCGGCCGGGTTGATGCGCCGGTCAAACGAGAGAAACGTCTGGGTCTGTTCCAGCCGCGACAGCCGCGCCTGCACCGTGTTACGTGAGAGTGCCAGGCGCTGCGCGAGGGCGACTACGGTGCTGCGCGGATCGGCGCAGAGGGCCCGCAGCAGGTTGATGTCAGTGCGATCGAAGTGATGCATAATGCGACAATCTAACACGCAGTCAGGCGTCTGAATAGGGCACAATGCTCAACATTTTTTGCAGAGGTTGTGCTGTCTGTGTTCCGGACTTACGCTCACAACACCTTCTCCACACACCATTAGCAAAGACGCTAGGGCGGCTCCATGACAGCGATCAGCACCGATTTCATACAACTGCTTTCCCCCCTCGGCGAGCGGATGCCGCATGCCGACTTCGACCCGTGGCTGGCCGACATCGACACCGCCGCGCTCGCCGCCCTCTACGAAGACATGGTGGTGGTGCGGCGCATCGACACCGAGGCCACCGCCCTGCAACGTCAGGGCGAGCTGGGCCTGTGGCCGCCGCTGCTCGGCCAGGAGGCCGCGCAGATCGGCTCGGCCCGGGCGCTGCGCGACGACGACTACGTGTTCCCCAGCTACCGCGAGAACGGGGTGGCCTACTGCCGCGGCGTGGGCCTGACCGACCTCGTGAAGGTATGGCGGGGCAGCGCGCAGTCCGGCTGGGATCCGGCATCCGTTCGGATGGCCACCCCGGCCATCATCATCGGCGCGCAGACCCTGCACGCCACCGGCTGGGCGCTCGGCGCCCGCTTCGACGGCGCCGACAGCGTCGCGGTCACCTACTTCGGCGACGGCGCCACGAGCGAGGGCGACGTGAACGAGGCGCTGGTGTTCGCCGCGAGCTTTCAGGTTCCGGTGGTGTTCTTCTGCCAGAACAACCAGTGGGCCATCTCCGAGCCGGTCGGGGTGCAGGCGCACGCCGACATCGCCAGCCGGGCGCCGGGCTTCGGCATTCCCAGCCTGCGGGTGGACGGCAACGACGTGCTCGCGGTGATGGCGGCGACCCGCATCGCCCTGGACCGGGCACGCACCGGCAACGGGCCGACCTTCATCGAAGCGGTCACGTACCGGATGGGCCCGCACACCACGGCGGATGACCCCACCCGCTACCGCGACCCCGCCGACCTGGCCGCCTGGGGGCGCCGCGACCCGGTGCTGCGGCTGCGGGCGCTGCTGGAACGCCTCGGCCATCTCACCCCGGAGTTTGAGGCGCAGATCGCCGCCCGCGCCGACGCCGTGGCCGCCGAGCTGCGGGCCGGCTGCATCGCCCTGCCCGACCCACCGGCCCTGAGCGTGTTCGACCACGTCTACGCCACCCCGCACGCCGGCCTCGACCGCCAGCGCGACGAGTACGCCGGTTACCTCGCCGGGTTTGACGCCGCACCGACCGAGCCGACCGCCGCCACCCAGCCTGTTGCCTCCACACCGAAAGGGAGCCTGTGATGACGCTCATCGACCGCCCCATGTCCCACGCCCCGGTGCGCACCCCTGCCGCGGCCCCCGTCGCCGGGCTCACCGAGACCAGCACCCTCACCGTGGCCAAGGCCATCAACGCCGGCCTGCGCCAGGCCATGATCGACGACCCCAAGGTCGTGCTGCTCGGAGAAGACATCGGCGCCCTCGGCGGGGTGTTCCGGGTCACCTCAGACCTGCTGGCCCAGTTCGGTCCGCACCGGGTGATCGACACGCCGCTGGCCGAATCGGCCATCATCGGTACCGCCGTGGGCCTGGCCTACCGCGGCTACCGGCCGGTCGCCGAGATCCAGTTCGACGGCTTCATTTTTCCGGGCTTCGACCAGATCGTGAACCAGGTCGCCAAGCTGCACTACCGCACCCAGGGTGCCGTGCGCATGCCGATCACCATCCGGGTGCCGTTCGGTGGCGGTATCGGCGCGGCCGAGCACCACTCCGAATCACCCGAGGCCTATTTCACGCACGCCTCCGGCCTGCGCGTGATCGCGGTCTCCGACGCGCAAGACGCCTACAGCCTGATTCGGCAGGCCATCGCGTGCGATGACCCGGTGCTGTACTTCGAACCCAAGCGTCGCTACCACGTGAAGGGTGAGGTCGTGCCGCAGCTGGGCGAGCCGATGGAGCGGGCCGTGGTCGTCAGCCCGGGCACCGAGGTAACGCTGGTTTGTTATGGCGCCCTGGTGGCGACCGCCCGCGATGCCGCGCTCGCCGCGGCGGATGAGGGTATGTCTGTGGAGGTGATCGACCTGCGGTCGCTGGCGCCGGTGGACTATGCCGCGGTGGAGGCATCCGTTCGCAAGACCGGCCGGCTCGTGGTCACCCACGAGGCCGCCAACTCCGGCGGGCTCGGCGGCGAGATCGTGGCCAGCATCACCGAACGCTGCTTCGAGTACCTCGAGGCCGCGCCGGTGCGGGTGACCGGCTTCGACATTCCCTACCCCGCCGCGAAACTGGAACGCCACCACCTGCCCGACCTGGATCGCATTCTCGCGGGCGTCGACCGGGTGCTGGGCCGATGAGCCCGATCCGCGTGTTCGCCCTGCCCGACCTCGGTGAAGGCCTCACCGAGAGTGAGATCGTGGCGTGGCACGTCGCCCCCGGCGACACCGTGACCCTCAACCAGCACATCGCCGACGTCGAAACGGCCAAGGCCGTCGTGGAACTGCCCAGCCCCTACGCGGGCGTG
Organism: Actinomycetales bacterium; assembly: GCA_038208655.1. GTDB lineage: Bacteria > Actinomycetota > Actinomycetes > Actinomycetales > Microbacteriaceae > Cryobacterium. Next base: position 2,833 of record JBBQYN010000167.1, on the reverse strand, counting down.
GTGCAGCAGCTGCACCAGCCCGAAGGCGTGACCGTGCATGTCGGCGACCCCATTGTGAGCTTCGACGTGGCCGCCGCGGCGGGTGTCGAAGCGGATGCCGCTCCCGGCCCCGTCACTCCCGACGTCACCCCCGCAGAGACTCCCGTCGCTCCCGCTGCTCCCGTCGCTGCGACTGCCGAGCGCACCGCGAACCTGGTCGGCTACGGCGCCGAGACGGAACGTTCCGGTCGGCCGCAGCGCCGCCCGCGCCCCGGTCACGCCCCGACGCCGCGGAGGCAGCCGGCCCCGGTCGGCGCCGCGCCGTCCGGTCTCGCGGCGGTCGGAACGGACGCACCGGCACCTGCGCCGTCCGCACCTGCGCCGTCCGCACCTTCGGCGCCCGGCGCCGAGCGGCCGCGATCCACTCCGCCGGTACGCCGACTGGCCCGTGACCTGCACATCGACCTCGGTCAGATCCGCGGTACCGGACGGGGTGGCCTGATCACCCGCGACGACGTGCGTACCGCCGTCGCCGCTCCGGCGCCGGGCACGCCGGCACCCGCCGTGCCCGTCGACGTTGTGGCCGTGGAGCCCGCGCCGACCGAATCGGGCGTGCGGGAAACCCGCACGCCCATCAAGAGCCTGCGCAAGCTCACCGCAGCGGCCATGGTGCGGAGCGCGTTCACGGCGCCTCACGTGACCGAGTTCCTCACCGTCGACGTCACCGCCACCCTCGACCTGCTCGAGGGCCTGGAACAGAGCCGCGCCCGGACGGGCGGAGCCCACCGCGTCGGCATCCTCGCCCTCACGGCGCAGGCGCTCTGCATCGCGGTGGCGCGCACGCCCAGCGTCAATACCCGCTGGGACGATGCCGCCGGCGAGATCGTGCAGTTCCACGGCGTGAACCTCGGCATCGCCGCGGCCACACCCCGCGGGCTCATGGTTCCCGTCATCCGGAACGCCGACGGGCTCAGCCTGGCCGGCCTCGCGGTGGCGCTGGCGGACCTCACCGCCACGGCCAAGGTCGGCAGTACCACCCCGCAGGCCCTGGGCGGCGGCACGATCACGATCACCAACATCGGGGTCTTCGGTATCGATGCCGGAACGCCCATTCTCAACCCCGGAGAGGCCGCAATTCTAGCGATGGGAGCCATCCGTCGGCTGCCCTGGGAATACCGTGGTGAGGTGGCGCTGAGGTCGGTGCTCACCCTGAGCCTGTCGTTCGACCATCGCCTGGTCGACGGCGAGCAGGGCTCCCGGTTTCTCGCCGACATCGGGCGCATTCTGGCCGATCCCGGTCAGGTGCTGGCCCTGCTGCCCGGCCGCTGAGGCGAGCCGCCATGGTCCGGGCGCGGCACCGTCGCGGCCCGGCCGCGGTCAACTTGACCGGCGGGCATTCCCGGAGCAGAGTGTGGGCATGACTCGAAGCGGCGTACTTCTGGCACCCCATGACACCGGCAAGCAGCTGCAGGGCGATGCCTTCGTGCATCTCGACGGCGCCCTGTACGCCGCCTACACCACAGCTGATTTCTCCAGCGCGGTCGATTTTCTGGGCGCTGTCGCGGTTGTGGCCGAATCCCTCGATCACCACCCCGAGGTGCGGCTGGGCTACGGGCGCATCTCGTTTCGGCTGCGCTCGCACGACTCCGGCGGGGTCACGTCGCGCGATGTGACGCTCGCCGGCCGCATTCAGGAACTGGCCGACGTGCTCGGCGCGCAGCCGGTGCACGTGGCCCCGAGCCGCTACGACATCGCCATCGACTGCAGCGACGCGGATGCGATCCGGCCGTTCTGGCGGGTCGGCCTCGGCTACGACGAAGCCATCGGCGCGGATGGGATCGAACTCATCGACCCCCGCGACGTGGCCCCGCGGGTCTGGTTTCAGCATATGGAGATCGCCCGGTCAGACCGCAACCGCATTCACCTGGACGTGTACGTGCCCACCGACGACGCCGAGGCCCGCGTCGAGGCCGTGATCGAGGCCGGCGGTACCCTGCTCACCGACGAGCACGCGCCCGACTGGTGGGTGCTCGCCGACGTCGAGGGCAACGAACTCTGCATCTGCACCGCCCCGAACTGACCTTGATAACTGCCCCTCACAGCTGACGGTCCAACCCTCGTTCAGACGCTGACGGGGTGGTTCGCGCGGTGTGTCTGCGCCGGCCGCCACGTCTGGCTCGGGTCGGCCCACACCGGGCCGCGCACCATGGGCCTGCCCTTATCCATCATGATCTGCCAGCCGGACTGCTCAATCTCCGCATGGTGTCGCCGGCACAGGCACACGCCATTGTCGATCTCGGTGTGTTTGTGGTGTCGCCAGGGCGTCACATGATGAATCTGGGTCCAATACGCGGGAACGTTACACCCGGGAATGATGCAGCCGCCATCCCGGGAGCTGATCGCGAGGCGCTGCTTCTTCGTGAACGTGCGGTTCTTCTTCCCGAGCTTCACGAAGGCGTCATTCCGGTCGAAGAGAATGCCTTGCGAGCCGCCGTTGCAGATGGCCTGCCGTACGGCCCGCATCGAGATCGGGGCCTCCTGCCCGTCGATCCACCCGACGCCCCGGTCGTTCTCCAGGTCGCGCACGTTGACGTGGATCAGCACCTGCCGCGCCGCGCCGGCCCTGGACGGGGTGCGCGGGTCGGCGGCGATGTTTTCGAACATCGCCTGCATGATCGCCGCGCGTTGTTCGCCAACCGAGCGGGGGTCGACGTCGACCGGGCCCGCGGCGGGGTCGGTCGGGTCGGCCTCGGTGATCGGCAGGAATGACGGTACCGACCCGGCCGAGATGAAACTGGAGAACACGGTGTCCATCGCCCCGCGCATCTCGGGCGTGACGGCGCCGAGAAGGCGG
>JBBQYN010000166.1:0-5851 GCA_038208655.1 Actinomycetales bacterium | reverse complement strand
TACTGAACGGTGAGCGGTGCCAGCTTCGGGTCGTTGGCGTACGCCTCGGCCGCGTTCGCCTTGGTGACGATCACCGGGGGAAGCAGGTACGCCGGAACGATCTTGTTGCCGTTGTCGTAGGTGTCATCGTTGGTTTCCGGGGTTCCTCCGGACTGGAGGGCGGTGACCATGTCGATGGCCTGGGCCACGAGCACACGGGTGTCCTTGTTGATGGTGGAGTACTGCTCGCCAGCCATGATCGACTTGACCGATTCCACTTCGGAGTCCTGACCGGTGACGACCGGAAGGTCCTTACCGGCGGACTTCACCGAGGTGATGATCGCCCGGGCGAGGGTGTCATTCGGGGACAGTACGCCGTGCAGTTCCTTGTCGCTGTAGGTGCTGGTCAGCAGCGAGTCCATGCGGCTCTGCGCGTTCTCGGGCTTCCAGTCCGCCGTGGCGGTCTGCTTGATGTCGGTCTGACCGGATGCCACGACGAGGGTTCCATCGTCGATCTTCGGCTGCAGAATGCTCATCGCGCCGTTGAAGAACACCGGGGCGTTCGCGTCGGCGGAGTTACCCGAGAACAGCTCGATGTTGTACGGGCCGTCGCCCTTCTGAGCGGCGAGGCCGTCGAGCAGGGCCTGCCCCTGAAGCTCGCCCACCTTGAAGTTGTCGTAGGCCACGTAGTAGTCCACGTCGTCGGTGTTCAGAATGAGGCGGTCGTAGGCGATCACGATGGCGCCGGCATCGTGGGCGTCTTTCACCTGGGTGCCGAGCTGGCCACCGTCCTGGGCGCCGATGATGATGACCTTGGCGCCGTTGGTGATCATGGCCGAGATCTGGTCCTGCTGGTCCTTGACGGTGGTCGAGGCGCCGGCGTACTGCACGTCACCCTGGAATCCGGCCTCCGCGAGTCCGTCTTCGAAGAGGCTGCCGGCCAGAACCCAGTTTTCCGACGTCTTCGACGGAAGGGCGACACCGATCACGGAGTCGGCGGCGAAACCGGCGGCATCCGTGGACCCGGCAGTGGTGGTGTCGGCACGGCTGGAGCAACCCGAGAGCGCCATCAGGGTGACGGCGGCAATGGCTGTGACCGTGAGAATTTTTCGCATGTCAATCACTTTCTTGTCTGTTGAAGGGGTAAAAACAGAAGGGGTAAGAAGGAAGGAAAGCTAGTTGGTGGGCACGTCCGGAGGGCGAACAGTGCTCGGGGTCCCGGCGGCGGGAACCACCGCGGGGGCCGCCTCTGCGGGCGCCATCGGTGTGCGCCGGCGTGTCATGAAGCCGATGAGCGACGGGCGCCCCTGGCGCTTGTTCCAGACGTCGACGCCCACGGCCACCAGCAGTACGAGGCCCTTGATGATCTGCACCAGGTCAGAGCCCACACCGAGCAGCTGCAGGCCGTTGTTGAGCACGGCCATCACGAGGCCACCCACGATGGAGCCGATGACCGTTCCGATGCCGCCCGAGACTGCGGCGCCACCGATGAACACGGCCGCGATCGCGTCGAGTTCCCAGCTCAGTCCGTCCTGCGGACCGGATGCCCCGGCGCGGGCCACGAAGATCATGCCCGCCAGTGAGGCCAGCACCGACATGTTCATCATGACGAGAAAGTTCACCCGGCGGCTGTTGACTCCGGAGAGCTCGGCGGCCAGCTTGTTGCCGCCGACCGCGTACACATGCCGGCCGATGATGGTGTTGCGGGTCACGAAGCTGTAGAGCAGCACCAGCACGCCGAGGATGATGCCCGAGACGGGGAAGCTCGTGCCCACCCGGCCGCCGGCGAAGAGGAACGTGGCGTAGATGACGACCGCGTCGAGCAGCCCCACCTTGAGCAGGCTCACCCAGAGCGGGCTCATCTCGGAACCCATGGTCTTCTGCACACTGCGGGCGCGCCATTCGCGAACGGCAATGGCAACGGCAACGATGATGCCCAGCAGCAGGGTGAGGTTGTTGTAGCCCGTGTCGGGGCCGATCTCGGGCAGGTAGCCGGCACCGATAATGGTGAAGCCTTCCGGCACCGGAACGGTGTTCGCGTTGCCGATGAGCTGGTTGCCGCCTCGGAAAATGAGCATGCCGGCCAGAGTCACGATGAAGGCCGGTACGCCCACATAGGCCACCCACATTCCCTGCCAGGCGCCGATCAGCACACCGACGACGAGTCCCAGCACGATGGCCATCGGCCAGGAGAAGTTCCACTCGGCCATGGATGTCGCCACGATGATGCCGGCGAAAGCCGCGACCGATCCGACGGACAGGTCGATGTGGCCGGCGATGATCACCATGACCATGCCGATGGCCAGAATCAGGATGTAGGAGTACTGGCTCACCAGGTTGATGAGGTTGCCCGACGAGAGAGTGAGACCATCCGTCAGAATCTGGAACAGCACGATGATCGCAATCAGGCTGAAGAGAATGCCGAACTGGCGGACGTTACCGCCGAAGAGCTTCTTCTTGGCTGCGGGCTTCTTCTCGCCGCGGGTGGTGATTGAGTCTGTGCTCATCGGGACTGCACCTTCTTCTTTGCGCTGGTCATGCTCTTCATCAGGGTCTCTGGGTCGGCGACAGCGCCATCGATACAATCGGTGATCGCACCCTCGAAAATTGTGTAGATCCGGTCGGCCAGTCCGAGCAGCTCGGGCAGTTCCGAGCTGATCAGAATGACGCCTTTACCCTGGGCGGCGAGGGACTGGATGATGCCGTAGATCTCATACTTCGCGCCCACGTCAATGCCGCGGGTCGGTTCGTCGAGAATGAGGATGTCGGGGTCGGTGAACATCCACTTCGCCAGCACCACCTTCTGCTGGTTCCCGCCGGAGAGGGTGCTCACCCCCACATCAACGCTCGGGGTTTTGATGCGCAGGTTCTTGCGGTATTCCTCGGCGATCGCGAACTCCTTGGAGTCGTTGACGACGGGACCGGCCGAGATCTTGCTCAGCTTGGCGGCGACCACGGAGCGCTTGATGTCGTCGAGCAGGTTAAGGCCGAGCGCCTTGCGGTCTTCGCTCACGTAGGCCAGGCCGTGGTCGATGGCCTCCGAGACGTTGCGCAGCTGGATTTCCTTGCCGTCCTTGAAGATCTGGCCCGACAGGAACGTGCCGTAGGAGCGCCCGAAGACGCTCATAGCCAGCTCGGTGCGGCCTGCGCCCATTAGGCCGGCGATGCCCACGATCTCGCCGCGGCGCACGGTGAGGTTGCTGCCCTTGGCCACCATGCGTTCGGCGACCTGCGGGTGCTGTACGGTCCAGTCCCGCACCTCGAAGAACACCTCGCCGATGTTGGGGGTGCGGTCGGGGAAGCGGCTCTCCAGGCTGCGGCCGACCATGCCGCGAATGATGCGGTCTTCGTTCACGCCATCGGCCTGCACGTCGAGGGTTTCGATGGCCCGGCCGTCGCGAATGATCGTGATGGAATCGGCGACCTGCTCGATCTCGTTGAGCTTGTGGGAGATCATGATCGAGCTGATGCCCTTGCCCTTCAGCCCACGGATCAGGTCAAGCAGGTGCTGGGAGTCGGACTCGTTCAGGGCGGCGGTCGGCTCGTCGAGAATGAGCACCTTCACGCTCTTGTTCAGGGCCTTGGCGATCTCGACCAGTTGCTGCTTGCCCACGCCGATGTTCTTGATCAGGGTGTCGGGGTCGTCGCGCAGGCCGACCCGGGCCAGCAGTTCCAGCGCGGTGCGCTTGGCGCCGACCCAGTCGATGGCGCCCCAGCGGGTGGGCTCGTTGCCCAGAAAGATGTTCTCGGTGATGGAGAGCTCGGGAATGAGCGCCAGTTCCTGGTGAATGATGGCGATGCCGGCTTCTTCGCTGGAACGGATGTCTTTGAACCGCACCTCGGCGCCCTGAAAGATGATGTCTCCGGAGTAGCTGCCGTAGGGGTACACGCCCGAGAGCACCTTCATGAGGGTGGACTTGCCCGCGCCGTTTTCGCCGCAGATTGCGTGGATCTCGCCGGCGTTCACCGTCAGGGAGACGTCGGAGAGTGCCTTCACACCGGGAAATTCCTTGGTGATCGACCGCATCTCCAAAATGACGTGGTGCGCCGCGGGTTGACCGACGGGCTGGTTGCTCTCTGCGGCATTACTCACTGGCGTGACCTCGATGTCAGACAAACATAATTCGGAAATGAGAGTCAGTGTGACCGTTCACATTGACTTATAGTCGTCCTCCGGGGACACCCTGTCAAGCTGACGTTAGTAACGCTTGGGTAACAGGGTGTTGCGGCCAGGCACAGCCCCCGACGAGGCCCGCACGACAAGCCGGGCGACCGGCGGATCTTCGGTGTGGTCGGACTGTCCCTGCATCTGGGCGAGCAGTAACGCGAGGGCTCGCCGACCGGTGGCGCGAAAGTCCTGATGAACCGTCGTGAGAGGTGGCCAGGCGTGCCGAGCCAGGGGAATATCGTCGAAACCCACCACGCTCACGTCTTCGGGCACGCGCAAACCGGCATCATGCAGGGCGTGCAGCAGCCCAAGAGCCATCTCGTCGTTTGCCGCGAACACGGCCGTGAAATCGCGCACGCGAAGCAGCTCCTGGCCCGCGAAATATCCGAAGTCCGCCGTCCAGTCGCCGAGGATCGGCGGGTGCGTGGAGAGGTCCGCGTGGTCGATCTCGTCGAGAAACCCTCGCATGCGCGCCTCGGCTTCGATCCAGTCCTGCGGGCCGGCGAGGTGCACGATGTCGCGGTGCCCCAGGTCGATGAGATGCCGGGTGACCAACCGGGCGCCGGCGATCTGGTCGGCGGCGCGGGCATCCGCCCCCTCGCCGCCGGTGGAGTGCAGGCTCACGTACGGCACATCGAGGGTCATCCCGGCCAGAACGTCGAACACGCGCACCTGCGGCGCAATGATGACGAGGCCCTCCACGTTTTGGTCCTGCAGGTGTTCGAGGGCCCCGGTGATCGAAGCGGCGTCCGCCGTGGCCAGGTTTGCGGTGTCCACGAAATAGCCCTGCTCGCGGGCGGCATCCTCGATCGCGGCGATGCACCGGGTCGGTCCGTACTGCGAACTCGACGCGGAGAGCACCCCGATCGTGCGTGTGCGCCCCTTCGAGAGCGCCCGGGCGGCCTGATTCGGCCGGTACTGCAGCTCTTCCATGGCCAGCCGTACCCGGGCCCGGGTCGAATCCCGAATGCTCGGATGCTCGTTCAGCACCCGCGACACCGTTTGGTGGGAAACCTCGGCGAGGCGCGCCACATCACGGATGCTGGGCGCGCGTCCCTTGGGAAAATCAGCCGTCATGGCAAGACCTTATGTGCGTGTGCACGGTCACAATTGTGAACGCACGCCCATTATGCACCGGCCGAGGGCCCACAATGGCACCATGCCCATCCTCAACAAAGACATGACCCTGTGCATCTCACTGTCGGCCCGGCCCAGCAACCTCGGTACCCGATTCCACAACTACCTCTACGACGAACTCGGCCTGAACTTCGTCTACAAGGCCTTCGCGCCCCGGGAACTGGCCGATGCCATCGCCGGGGTGCGGGGCCTGGGCATCCGCGGCTGTGCGGTGTCGATGCCCTACAAGGAGCTCGTCATTCCGATGCTCGACGTCATGCATCCGTCGGCGACGGCGATCGACTCGGTCAACACCATCGTCAACGATGCGGGCGTGCTCACCGGGTTCAATACGGACTACACCGCGGTGCGGCGCCTGCTGCACGAGCATGAGGTCTCGCCCAAGCTGTCGGTCATTGTCCGGGGCAGCGGCGGCATGGCCAAGGCGGTCGCCGCGGCGCTGCACGATTCCGGTTTCAGCCACGGCACGATCGTGGCCCGCAATGAGGTCACCGGCCGCAGGCTGGCCGCGTTGTACGGCTTTGAGTGGGCTGCCCGGGTCGGCGATGTGCGCGCCGACCTGATCGT
>JBBQYN010000165.1:0-5857 GCA_038208655.1 Actinomycetales bacterium | reverse complement strand
CGATGCCTTCGGGAATGATCTTCTCGTCCGAGGGCACGTCGCTCTGAAAGTAGCGGTCCTTGGAGTAGCTGGTCTTCGAGCCGCGGGTCTGAAGCGCGCCGAGCGAACCCATGCCGCGGTAGGTCTTGAACTGCTTGCCGTTCACGAACACCAGTTCGCCGGGGCTTTCCGTGCATCCGGCCAGGAGGGATCCGAGCATCACGGTGTCGGCGCCGGCCACGAGGGCCTTGGCGATGTCGCCGGAGTACTGCAGCCCGCCGTCGGCGATGACCGGTACGCCGGTTTCGCGGGCGGCCAGGGAGGCCTGGTAGACGGCGGTGATCTGGGGCACGCCCACGCCGGCCACGATGCGGGTGGTGCAGATCGAGCCGGGGCCCACGCCCACCTTGATCGCGTCAGCGCCGGCATCGACCAGGGCCTGCGCGCCGGAGCGCGTGGCAACGTTTCCACCGATCACGTCGACGCCCGCGAAGGCCGGGTCGGACTTCAGGCGACGGATGATCTCCAGCACGCCGGCACTGTCGCCGTTCGCAGTGTCCACCACGAGAACGTCCACATTGGCTTCGAGCAGGGCGGTGGCGCGCTGCCAGGCGTCGCCGAAGAAGCCGATGGCCGCTCCCACGCGCAGGCGACCGGCGTCGTCCTTGGTAGCGAGGGGGTATTCCTCGCTCTTGTCGAAGTCCTTCACGGTGATCAAGCCGGTCAGTTTGCCGGAGGCATCGATCAGGGGGAGCTTTTCGATCTTGTGGCGGGCGAAGATCGCGAGGGCGTCTTCGGGGGCCATGCCCACCTTGCCCGTGATCAGCGGTGACGTCGTCATGACGTCGCGTACCAGGGTGAGGGGCTTCTTTGCGTACGGCACGAAGCGCATATCCCGGTTGGTGATGATGCCCACGAGGATTCCGGCACCGTCGACGACGGGCAGGCCGCTCACCCGGAACTGCCCGCAGAGGGCGTCCACTTCGGCCACGGTCGCGTCGGGAGAAGTTGTTACCGGATTGGTAATCATTCCGGATTCGCTGCGCTTGACAAGGTCGACCTGTTCGGCCTGGTCGCCGATGGAGAGGTTGCGGTGCAGCACACCGAGGCCGCCCTCGCGGGCCATCGCGATCGCCATCCGTGTCTCGGTGACGGTGTCCATGGCACTTGACAGCAGCGGTGTCGCGACGCTAATACGTCTGGTCAAACGGGATTTTGTGTTGGCCTCACTGGGAATGACGTCGGTGTGTCCCGGAAGCAGGAGGACGTCGTCGTAGGTGAGCCCGGTGAAACCGAACGGATCTGGCTGATCCATGTAACCCCTTTGCGTGTGCTGATTAGCGTGCCGAATCGTGTGGAAAATGACCCGGTTCGAATCAAGAAAACCGGGTTCTTCAATGTTAAGCGTTGTCGGGCCCCGCGCATTCCGAACCAGATTGCAATATCGGTGAACGAACACGAAACAAATGAGACATAATTTCTCAATACTGTCGACATCGTTGTTGGCAGTGAGACCCGGCGCCCGCCGGTTTATCACCGGCTGGCACCCACCATGGAGGTCCCGTGAAGCCCAATCAGACGGCTCGCAGCTTTGCACCCAGGATGCTGGTCATCCTCTTCGGCGTGCTCCTTGCGGCCCTGACCCTCTCGACGCTGTCGATAGGTCCCGCGCACGCCGACGAGATCGGCACCGAGTACGACTTCCGGCTCTCCGGTAACGTGCAGTTCGACGGCGACCCCGTCGAAGGCGTGCTCATCTCTGCGGAAGGCAACGGCTACGAAGCCGAGGTCAACACTGACGCAGAGGGTAAATGGACCATCGGTGTTCCCGAGAAGGCCACCTATACCGTCACGCTCGATGAGGACACCCTCCCCGAGGGCGTCGTCGTCGCCGAGGGTGACAACGTGTTCGAGGCCCAATTCGACCTGATCAGTACCGTCTCGGTGAACTACTTCCTCGGTGAGGGGGTGCGGGAAACCACGAGCTTCTTCGACCAGTTCGTGAACCGGTTCTTCAACGGCCTCAACTTCGGGCTGTTGCTGGCCCTGGCCGCGATCGGGGTCTCGCTGATCTTCGGCACCACGGGGCTGAGCAACTTCGCCCACGCGGAGCTGATCACCTTCGGCGGGCTGATGACGCTGGTCTTCTCGGTCACCCTTGGGTTGCCGATCTGGCTGGCCATTCTCATCGCCATCGCCCTGAGCGGCCTGTTGGGGTTCAGCCTCGATGCGGTGATCTGGAAACCCTTGCGCCGCAAGGGCGTGGCGGTGATCCCTCTCATGATCGTGAGTATCGGCCTCTCCCTGGCGCTGCGCTACACGTACCAGTTCTTCTTCGGTGGAAGCACGATGCAGCTGCCCGGGGCGGGCATGGCCGACCTGAAGTTCGGTCCCATCTCGCTGTCCCCGATCGACCTGGCCAGCATGGGCATCAGCGTCATCGTGCTGCTGCTGGTCGCCTTCTTCCTTCTGCGCACCCGCATCGGCAAGGCGACCCGAGCCGTTTCAGACAACCCGAGCCTCGCCTCGGCCAGCGGCATCGACGTGGACAACGTCATCCGTATCGTCTGGGTCGTCGGCGCGGCGCTGGCCGGGCTCAGCGGCGTGTTGTGGGCCTACTTCCGTCCCGGCGTGAGTTGGGACATGGGCTTCCAAATGCTGCTGCTGGTCTTCGCGGCCGTGACCCTCGGTGGTCTCGGCACCGCCTTCGGAGCGCTGGTCGGCTCCCTCATCGTGGGACTGTTCGTTGAACTGTCCACACTGTGGCTTCCGTCCGACATGAAGTATGTCGGCGCCCTTGTTGTGCTGATCCTGGTGCTGCTGTTCCGGCCGCAAGGCATTCTGGGTCGCAAAGAAAGAATTGGTTAGGGGTCACGATGATCGACTGGGGAGCAATCTTTAGCAACGCAGCCGTCGAGCTGATCAGCCCGACCACGGCCGCATACGCCCTCGCCGCCCTCGGGCTGGCAGTGCACTTCGGCTACACCGGCCTGCTCAACTTCGGCCAGGCCGGCTTCATGGCGCTCGGCGCCTACGGCTACGCCATTTCCATTCTCACGTTCGGGTTTCCCGTCTGGGGAGCTTTTCTGGTGGGGGTCGGCGCATCCGTCATCTTCGCCCTGATTCTGGGTATCCCCACGCTGCGTTTGCGGGCGGACTACCTGGCCATCGTCACCATTGCGGCGGCGGAGATCGTGCGTTTGCTGTTCACCACGAACACCTTCGCGGCCGTGACCGGTTCGGCCAACGGCCTGAGCGGCTACAAGAACGAGTTCGCGGCGCTCAACCCGCTCGCCGAGGGCAGTTACGGCTTCGGCCCGTTCGAGAACAACGCCTACGACACCTGGCTGCGCATCGTGGCCTGGTCGATCGTGATTCTTGCGGCCCTGCTGGTGTGGCAGGTCATGCGCAGCCCGTGGGGCCGCGTGATCAAGGGCATTCGCGAAGACGAGGACGCCGTGCGCGCCCTCGGCAAGAACGTGTACGCGTACAAGATGCAGTCCCTGATTCTGGGTGGTGTCTTCGGAACCGTGGCGGGCATGATCTTCGCCCTGCCGCGGGCCGTGGTGCCCTCGAATTACCAGACCACGCTGACGTTCTTTATCTACGCGATCCTGCTGCTGGGCGGGGCCGCCACGGTACTGGGCCCGATCATCGGTTCGATGATCTTCTGGGTGCTGCTCTCCTTCTTCTCGGGTTTCATCGCCCGGGCCGTGGAGGCGGGCTGGCTGCCCTTCATGACCGCCATTCAGGGTGGTCAGCTACGTTTCATCCTGGTGGGGGTGGCGATCATGCTGATAGTCATCTTCAGACCGCAAGGCATCTTCGGAAACAAGAAGGAGTTGGCCTTTGTCCGTTAATATCGTTCCCACGAGTCCCACCGGCCCGTCCGGCAAGCCGGTCAAGACCGTTGACATGCACATCGGCGACGCAGCGCCGGGGTGCAAGAAGCGTGACCCGATTCTTGTCGTCGACGGGGTACGCCGTAGCTTCGGCGGCCTGACCGCCGTCGACGTGGACCACGTCGAGGTTCCCCGCGGCGCCATCACGGCCCTGATCGGGCCCAACGGTGCCGGCAAAACCACACTGTTCAACCTGCTCACCGGGTTCGACAAGCCCGACTCCGGCGCGTGGACCTTCGACGGCCGCCCGATTGCGGGGGTTCCGGCCTTCAAGGTTGCCCGGATGGGGCAGATCCGCACCTTCCAGCTCACCAAGGCGCTCGGGCTGCTCACCGTCATGGACAACATGCTGCTGGGAGCGAAGGGACAGTCCGGGGAGAACTTCTTCCGGGCGCTGCTGCCGTTCCTGTGGCGCAAGCAGGAGACCGCGAACGAGGCCAAGGCCCTTGACCTGCTCACCCGGTTCAAGCTGGATGCCAAGAAAGACGACTACGCGGCCAGCCTCTCGGGTGGGCAGCGCAAGCTGCTCGAAATGGCGCGTGCGCTGATGAGCGACCCGACCCTGGTGATGCTTGACGAGCCGATGGCGGGGGTGAACCCGGCGCTGACGCAGTCGCTGCTGGACCACATCCTCAACCTCAAGGCTCAGGGCATGACCGTGTTGTTCGTGGAACACGACATGCACATGGTGCGTCATATCGCGGACTGGGTGATCGTGATGGCCGAGGGCAAGGTCGTCGCCGAGGGCGACCCGCACGAGGTCATGAAGAATCCCGCCGTGATCGACGCGTACCTCGGCCAGCACCACGATGAAGACATCGGTGAGGACCAGCCCGAGCACATTGAAGCCCTGAAGGAGTTGCTCGATGACGAACGTTAGCCCGCTCGCGGAACCCAGCATCATTCCCACCCGGGAGAAGGTCGTCGAGGTCAACAACGTCACCGCCGGCTATGTGCCCGGCGTGAACATTCTCAACGAGTGCTCGCTGACGGCCTACGACGGGGAACTGATCGGCATCATCGGCCCGAACGGCGCCGGCAAGTCGACGCTACTCAAGTCGATCTTCGGGCAGGTGAAGGTGCGCGCGGGCGAGATTCTGCTGCGCGGCAACAACATCACCAACCTCAAGGCGAACAAACTCGTCGCCCAGGGTGTGGGCTTCGTACCGCAGAACAACAACGTGTTCCCCACCCTGACCATTCGGGAGAACCTCGAAATGGGCATCTTCCTCAAGCCCAAGGGCCTCGTGGAACGGCTCGAGTTCGTCACCGAGATCTTTCCCGAACTGGGCAAGCGGATGTCGCAGCGCGCCGGGTCCCTGTCGGGCGGCGAACGGCAGATGGTCGCCATGAGCCGTGCACTCATGATGGGCCCGCACGTGCTGCTGCTCGACGAACCGAGCGCGGGGCTTTCCCCCGTGCGTCAGGATGAGGCGTTCCTGCGGGTGAAGGAGATCAACAAGGCCGGCGTGACGACCATCATGGTGGAACAGAACGCCCGCCGCTGCCTGCAGATCTGCGACCGCGGATACGTGCTCGACCAGGGCCGGGACGCCTACACCGGAACCGGTCGCGAGCTGCTGAACGACCCCAAGGTGATCGGACTCTACCTGGGCACCCTCGGCCAGGACTAGCCCGCGTCACCGCTCACACAGGCCCGTCAGCCCCGCTGGCGGGCCTGTGTCGTTCAGACGCACACAGGCCGGTTCGCGCGGTGCGTCTGCGCGGGCCGCCACGTCTGGCTCGGGTCTGCCCAGACCGGGCCGCGCACCAGGGGCCTGCCTTTGTCCATCATGATCTGCCACCCGGACTGTTCAATCTCGGCGTGATGTCGTCGGCACAGGCACACGCCGTTGTCGATCTCGGTGTGTTTGTCGAGTTTCCAGGGCGTCACATGATGGATCTGTGTCCAGTACGCGGGAACGTTGCACCCGGGAATGATGCAGCCGCCATCCCGGGAGCTGATCGCGAGGCGT
>JBBQYN010000164.1:0-5864 GCA_038208655.1 Actinomycetales bacterium | reverse complement strand
GTCATAGGTACTTAGCACAGCAAATTAGCTGTGCTAAGTATTCCCGAGTCGGTTACGAATCTGCGTCTGTCGGGCCAGTTCTGCGCCGGCGCCGGGTCGAGGGTGCAGACTGGCCTTCGTGCCCACATACACGGATGCCTATGGCATCACGATCACCTACTACGTCTGGCCCGTCGAGTCCCCGCGGGCGGTGGTGCAGATCGCGCACGGCGTGGGGGAGCACGCGCGGAGGTACGCCCGGCTGGCCGAGAATCTCAACGCCGCGGGGTACACCGTATATGCCGACGACCACCGCGGGCACGGCCAGACCGGACTCACCCAGCACGGCGGTGACCACTCCCAGCTTGGTCGGCTCGGCGAGGGCGGGGTGCGCGCGGCCGCGGCCGGCGTCTACCGGCTCAGCGGCATCATCCGCTCGGCTCACCCCGAGCTGCCGTTGGTGCTGCTCGGACACAGCTGGGGGTCGTTCCTGGCGCAGATGATCGTGAACGAGCACGCGGCCGACTACGCCGCCGTCGTGCTCTCGGGTACCGCGTACCGGTGGCCCGGCTATCTGGACAGCGGTGACCTGAACCGGAGGCACAAACGCCTCGGCACCAGCGGTGTGGAGTGGCTGAGCCGGGATCCGGCCGTCGTCGCCGCATTCGTGGCCGACCCGCTCACCACGATGACGCCGCTGGCCAAACTGTTCGGCCTGCGGGAGGCGGCCCGACTGTTCGGTCGGCCGGCTCGGGGACTGCCGGCGGGCCTGCCCATGCTGTTACTCGTGGGTGATGACGACACGGTCGGCGGGGAGCGCAGCGCGCTGCGCCTGGCCCGGTCGTACGTGCACCGTTCCGGTCTGCGTGACGTGCGCCTCGTGGTCTATTCCGGTGCCCGTCATGAGGTGTTCAACGAGACCAACCGTGACGAGGTCATCGCAGACCTGGTCGCCTGGCTCGACGAACGCCTTCCCGCCCGCGCGCATTAGGCTGACCCTATGCACGGTGAATATAAGGTTCCGGGCGGCAAACTTGTCGTGGTCGATCTCGATGTCGTCGACAACAGCATTGTCGACTTTCGGCTGGCAGGTGACTTCTTTCTCGAGCCCGATAGCGCTCTGGAGCTGATCAACGCGGCCGTCAACGGCCTCTCGGCAGACAGCGACGCGGTGAGCATCGCCGCCGCCGTGCGGGCGTCCCTGCCCGAGGGCGCCAGCCTGTTGGGCTTCTCCCCCGAGGCCGTGGCCGTGGCGGTGCGCCGGTCATTGGCCCGCGCCAGCAGCTGGCGGGATTACGACTGGCAGATCATCCACTCCGGACCGGAAGCCCCGGTGTTGCAGATGGCACTCGACGAGGTGCTTGCGATGGAGGTCGGGGAGGGCCGCCGCCAGCCGACTTTGCGCATCTGGGAGTGGAACGAACCCGCCGTCGTGATCGGCAGTTTTCAGTCCCTGCAGAACGAGGTCGACCCGATCAACGCCGAGAAATACGGTTTCAGCGTGGTGCGCCGCATCAGCGGCGGCGGCGCCATGTTCATGGATTCCGGCGCGGTCATCACGTACTCGATCTACGCGCCCACCGACCTGGTGCAGGGCATGAGCTTCGCGGACTCGTACGCCTACCTCGACGAATGGGTGATCACCGCCCTAAAATCGCTCGGCATCGACGCGTTCTACCAGCCGCTGAACGACATTACCAGCACCGCCGGCAAGATCGGCGGGGCCGCGCAGAAGCGCCTGGGCAGCGGCGCCGTGCTGCACCACGCCACCATGAGCTACGACATGGACGGTGAGAAAATGGTTCAGGTGCTGCGCATCGGCCGCGAAAAGCTCAGCGACAAGGGCATCACCAGCGCCGCCAAGCGCGTCGACCCGCTGCGCAGCCAGACCGGGCTGAGCCGCGCCGCGATCATCGATCGCATGAAAGAGACCTTCACGAAGCTGTACGGAGCGACGCCGGGAGAGATCACCGCGGGCGAGTACGCCCAGGCGGCCGAGCTCGTCGAGAGTAAGTTCAGCACGGATGCCTGGCTGACGCGCGTTCCGTAAGCCTCGTGAGGAGACCGCCTTACGTTGGTCGTATGGCGGTCTCGACAAGCTCGACCAACGGATGTGGTGCGGTGCCCGGACCGCCTCGCGTTCGCGACGCTGCGCTGATCGAGCAACCCTGCGCTGATCGTGTGGCGGTCTCGACGTGCTCGACCGGCGGATGCGGGACCGGCGGGCTAGCGGCCGCGGGTGAGCAGGTCCTGGTACTCGGCGTGGCCGTCGATCCAGTTCGCCACGTAGGGGCAGTCCGGAACCACGGTGAGGTCGGTGCGGGTGCGGGCGTCATCAAGCGCTTGCTCGATCAGGATTCCCGCGAGCCCCTGATTGCGCCGCGCCGGGTTCACTTCGGTGTGCGTGAAATGCAGTCGCGGCCCGCTCACCCGGTAGTCCGCCAGACCCACGGTGTCCCCGTCAAGCCACAGCGTGTAGCGGCTGCGTTCGGGTTCGTGGCGCACCTCCACGTCGGGTTCGGTGGAGGTCTCGTCGGGGGCTGAGGCGGAATTTGTCATTCCGACAGCGTATTCCTCCTGACAGAATGGTCAGATGCCAACCGCGTGGTCACAGACAAGTCCCAGCCGTGTGATTCACGCCGACAACCTCGACGTGCTGCCGGGTCTGCCCGATGGCGCGTTCACCCTGATCTACCTCGACCCGCCGTTTAACACGGGCCGAACCCAAAAACGTCAGAGCACGACATCCGTTCGCCAACCCGGAGCGGGAGCCGCGGCGGCCGGCACGATCACCGGGTTCAAGGGCCAGCGCTACGAACGCATCAAGGGCGACCTGCTCGGCTACGACGACGAGTTTGAGGATTACTGGGCGTTTCTGGAGCCCCGCCTGATCGAAGCCTGGCGGCTGCTCGCCGACGACGGCACCCTCTACCTGCACCTGGACTACCGGGAGGCGCACTACGCCAAGGTGTTGCTCGACGCTCTCTTCGGCCGGGACTGCTTTCTCAACGAGCTCATCTGGGCGTACGACTACGGCGCCAAGTCCAAGAGCCGCTGGCCCACCAAGCACGACACAATCCTGGTCTATGTGAAAAACCCGCGCGGCTACTACTTCGACTCCAGCACCGTGGACCGGGAACCTTATATGGCGCCCGGCTTGGTCACCGCCGAAAAAGCGGCCAGGGGCAAGCTGCCCACCGACGTGTGGTGGCACACCATCGTGTCGCCCACCGGCAAGGAGAAAACCGGCTACCCCACCCAGAAGCCGATCGGCATTCTGCGTCGCATCATTCAGGCGTCCAGCCGGGAAGGCGACTGGGTGCTCGATTTCTTCGCCGGCAGCGGCACCACCGGGGCCGTCGCGGCGGCTCTCGGGCGGCGGTTCGTGCTCGTCGACCAGAACCCCGAAGCCCTGACGGTGATGCGCGCCCGGTTCGCCGCGGTCTCCGGAATCGAGATTCTGCCGAACGGCCTGACCGGCGAGGTCGAAGCCGCCGACGCGGTCAGCGACCCCAACCAGCTGAACTTCGACGCGCTCGACAGCCCCGGCACACTCGTCTCATGAGATTTCGTGTGTTCACCGAGCCGCAGCAGGGCGCAACCTACGACGACGTGCTCGCCGTCGCGCAGGCCGCCGAACGCCTCGGCTTCGACGCATTCTTTCGCTCCGACCATTACCTCGCCATGGGCGACGGGTCGGGCCTGCCCGGTCCGACGGATGCCTGGACCACGCTGGCCGGCCTGGCCCGCGAAACCGAGCGCATCCGTTTGGGCACTCTGGTGTCGTCGGTGACCTACCGGCCGCCGGGCATTCTGGCCATTCAGGTCGCCCAGGTGGACCAGATGTCAGGCGGCCGCGTGGAGCTTGGCCTCGGCACCGGCTGGTTCGAGCAGGAACACCTCGCTTACGGCATTCCGTTCCCGGCCAAACGCTTCGGCCTGCTCGAGGAGCAGCTCGAAATCGTGACCGGGCTGTGGAACACCCCGGTCGGCGAGAGATACAGTTTCGTCGGCGAGCACTACACCCTGGTCGATTCACCCGCGCTGCCCAAGCCCACGCAGGCGCGGGTTCCGGTGATCGTCGGTGGCGGCGGGGCCACGCGCACGCCGGCGCTCGCGGCACGGTTCGCCACCGAGTTCAACCTGCCGTTCCCTGATTTCAAGGATGTCGCGGGCAAGTTTGCCGGGGTGCGCGCGGCCTGCGCAGCCATCGGCCGAAACCCGCAGGAGCTGGCGTACTCGGCGGCGTTCATCGCCGTCGCCGGCGCGACCGAAGCCGAGGTGACCCGCCGCGCCGACGCCGTGGGCCGCGAGCCCGCCGAGCTGCGCGCGCACGGCCTGGCGGGCACCACGACGGAGGTCGTCGACCGGCTGCACGCCCTGGAGACCGACGGGGTGGAGTGCGTCTACCTGCAGGTCATGGACCTGTCCGACCTCGACCACCTCGAGTTCTGGGCCGCCGAGGTCCTGCCGCAGCTGGCCTGAGGCAGGCAGGCGGGCCGACGGGCCCGCCTGCCTGAGTGAGACCGGCTCCCGGGCTCAGGCGGCTGCGTGGGCGGCGGCGACCAGGCGGGCGTAGGCGAGGCCGCTGTCTTTCACGGTGCGTTCGAGGGTGTCGTAGTCCACCCGCACGATGCCGAAGCGTTTTCCGTAGCCGTAGGACCACTCGAAGTTGTCCAGCAGCGACCACACGAAGTACCCGCGCACGTCGGCGCCCTCCTCGATGGCGGCGGCGACGGATGCGACGTGGTCGAGAATGTACTGTGTGCGCTCGGGGTCGTGCACCGCGCCATCCGCGGCCACGGTGTCGTCATATGCGGCGCCGTTCTCGGTGACGTACAGCGGCGGCAGTGTGTCGTACTCGGTGCCCAGGCGCACCAGCAGGTGGCGTAACCCGTCGGGGTTGACCTCCCAGTCCATGGCGGTGCGGGGCAGGCCGCGGCTGGGGAAGGTGATGTACTCCGAGCCGACCCACGGCGATCCGACCGGGCGGTCGGCCCCGCCACTGTGGCTGTCCGCGCCCGCATCACTGTCGGCATGGCCGCTCACGAGGTCGTCGTGGTAGTGGTTCACGCCGAGAAAGTCGATTGGGGCGCCGATGATCTCGAGGTCTCCGGGCACGATGACGTCGGCGAGGCCGAACGGGGCCAGGTCGGCGAGGGTGTCGTCGGGGTAGGCGCCGCGCAGAATCGGGTCGAGAAAGATGCGGTTGGCCAGGGAGTCCAGGCGGCGGGCGGCCTCCACGTCGACGGGGTCGGCCGCATCGCGCGGCACGGCGTTGGTGAGGTTGAGGGTGATACCGATCTGCGGGGCGCCGAGGTCGCGCAGCGCCGTGACCGCGAGGCCGTGGGCGAGATGCTGGTGGTGCACGGCGGCGACGGCGGCACGGGGCTCCTGGCGGCCGGGAGCGTGCACCCCCGAGGCGTAGCCGAGCAGGGAGGAGCAGAACGGTTCGTTGAAGGTCGTCCAGTGCGTGACCCGGTCGCCGAGCGCGGCGTAGACATCCGTCGCGTACTCGGCGAACCGGAACGCGGTGTCGCGGTTGGCCCAGCCGCCGGTCTCTTCGAGGGCCTGCGGGAGGTCCCAGTGGTACAAGGTGAGCCAGGGCAGGATGCCCGCTTCGAGCAGCCGGTCCACGAGTCGGGAGTAGAAGTCGAGGCCTTCAGCGTTCACGCCGCGGTCGCTCGGGCGGATGCGAGCCCAGCTGGTGGAAAACCGGTAGGAGTCCAGCCCGAGTTCCCGCATCAGTCCCACGTCGGCGGGCATGCGGTTGTAATGGTCGACAGCGGTTTCGAGGTCGTCACCGCCGGCGATGGCCCCGGGAAGCCGGGCGAAGGCATCCCAGATGGAATCTTCCTTGCCGCCGTCATGGCCGGCGCCCTCCA
>JBBQYN010000163.1:0-5970 GCA_038208655.1 Actinomycetales bacterium | reverse complement strand
GTCCGCCAGTGAGGTGCACGGCATCGCCGTGGAGAACCCCGATCGGGCTCGCGCCCTGGTGATGACGATGATGCTCGGCCATGAGGGCACCGACCTGGTGCGCCAGCTCGCCGGGCAAGTGACCGGTTCCGGGGCACCGCGCAGCGCGTACTGGGGCGAGTTGGTCATGCACAGTATTCCGCGCACGGTGCTGGGCCCACTCACGGACCGGCTGCAGGCGCTGTTCATTCGCCAGTTCGCCACCCGGGGAGCCGCCAGCCTGTTCGGCAAGGCCCTGCCGTTCGGAATCGGTGCGGTCGTCGGCGGGGCGGGGAACAACATTCTCGGTAAAAAGGTGCTGCGCACCTCCCGGCTGGCGTTCGGTCAGGCCCCGGCCGGGTTCCCCCTCGAGTTGGAACCGCAGCCGCGTGAGGTCACTCTGCGGCCGTCGCGGCTGCGTCGTCGCTCGAAATGACCTCGGTGTCGTCGGCGTGCTCCCGATCGAACCGGTCCCACCGTTCCATCAGGGTGCCCACCGCGGCGTGAAAGCGTTGCGTCGCCACGCCGGGCGTGGTGTCGCCGAAGTACCGGGTCACCCATTCGTGCAGTCGGAGCCGGGCGGACTCATCCGTCGCCAAGGCCTGCAGTGTTGCCGCCGCGTCGGTGCCGGGCCCGGCGAAAAGCCACTCGCAGTCGGCCAGGTAGCCGCTCGTGTCGATCTGGGCCAGGGGGTTCGCCGGGCGGGTGATCATGAGGGGTTTACCGGTGGCGAGCCGGTCGTAGACCATCGCGGAGATGTCCACCACGGCGACGTCGGCCGCGGCCAACTGCCAGCCCAGGTCGGGTCCATCGTCGTAGGTGTGCCCGGCGGAGCTGTCGCGTGCGTTGGCCGCGGCGATGTCCCGGATGATCTGCCGGTTGGCGGCCGCATAGGCGGGATCCACTACGCCACTGCGTGGGTGCGGCCGGTAGATCACCCGGAACCGCGGGGAGGCGAGCAAGGCGGTGACCAGGCCGACACCGTGGGTGAGCACCGAGCCGTAGGCCGCCGCGTCCCGGTCCCCCTCCCAGGTCGGTGCGTACAGCACCACGGTGCGTTCGTCGGGCCGGTAGGGCAGGGTGCCGGAGAAGTGGTCCGCCTGCGGGCGGCCGATGCTCAGCGCACGTTTGTCGAAGTCGTAGTCCCAGAGCACCCGGTCCAGCCGGGCCAGGGCGGCGTCGCCGGCCACGAAGGCGTAGTCGTAGGCCTTGAACTGGTTGGTGGTCATGTACATCTTGTCGCTCTCGCCGTGGTTGATGAACACGTGCCAGCGGCGGCCGTAGCGCATCATCTGAAAGTTGCGGGAGTTCTGGTTGACGTAGAACACAATGCGGATGTCCTGCTCCTCGACGAAGCGTTCCAGGTCGACGACCTTGCGCACATAGGCGACCGGCACAGGTGATTCCTCAAGCAGGTTGAGGGTACCGCCGGCCGTGCGGCTGAGCACCACGACGGGCCAGGTCTCGGCCAGCTTCGCGAGGGGGCGGTACCACTGCCGCATCTGGTACATGTTGACCGGACCGTCGGCGAAATAGACGGCGATCTGAAAGTGTCGCGGCGGGAACGGGGCCCGGCGAGACAGGCTCTGGTTCAGCGATCGGTTCGCCCGGCGGGACGCCAGTGCGTCCTGCAGGAGTTTGACGGCGAGGCGGGCGTCCTTCTGAATATGCACTGCTTAAGCCTAAGCCTCATTGTGGGGGCGGGCGTCTAGACGATCGGAGGCCGCCCGGCCCGGGTCATGCGCCACACGGTGCGTGCGCGGAGGGGGCGGCGCGGACCGGGATGGCTGCGCCAGCCTTCCCGCCAGCCGCCGAACCAGGCTCGCAGCGCGGGTCTATTGCGGGCGAAGCGCAGCAGTTGGATCAGGGTCCAGGACCCCACGTAGAGGGGAACGAACACGCCGGGCAGGTTGCGTCGTGCCAGCCAGACCCGGTTGCGGGCGTTCAGTCGGTAGTAGTCGGCGTGCCGGGTGGGTGCGATCACCGGATGGTTGGCTTCCAGGTCACCGGCGTACCATACCCGCAAACCCTGGTCCCAGACCCGCCACGCCAGCTCGATGCCCTCGTGGGCGTAGAAGAAGGGCTCTGCCCACCCGGACGTGGCATCGAAGACCCGGCGGGGCAGCAGTACGGCGCCCTCCCAGACCGAGAACACCGGCCCGGATTCGGTGGCCAGGCCCTTGCGGATGCGGGGAATCCAGCGGCGGGGTGCCTCGAGTCCGGTCGGGTCGATGACCCGGGGCTGCAGCAGCCCGATACTCGGGTCCCGGCGGAGCAGCGCGATGGCCGCGAGCAGAAAGCCTGGGTCGGGGATGCTGGCGTCATCATCGAGAAAGAAGAGGTAGTCCCCCGTCACGGCGGCCACGCCACGGTTGCGGCCGGCCGGGATTCCGAGGTTCTCGGGCAGGCCGAGCGCGCGCACCCCGGGCGGCAGTCCGGTGGGCTGCCAGCCGTTTCCCACACACACCACGTCGAGGCGCACCCCGGCCTGGGCCAGAATGCTGCGGATGCCGCGCTGCAGGTCCTCAGGTCGGGTGCCCTGGGTGAGCACCACCACGCCCACGCTGGGCTGCCCGGCGGTTTCGGTTGGGTCGGTCGCGGCCACCCGTCAGCTCCGCAACCGGGTTGAAGCCATGATCGCGACGAAGTGCCCGATCAACGACAGGAATGCCAACGGCACGAGGGCGATCAGAATGATGCGGTCCATGAGCGGCTCCCCCACCAGCAGCCCCAGCAACGCCGCGGCAAAAATCACCATGGTCAGTTCCACGGAGTGGTACAGCCGGTGGAAGGGCAGAAACCGGGCCAGCCGCCGCGCCCGCGCGAGCAGGCTCGAGGTGGGGGTCTTCTCGGCGTGGCTGTCGGTGAGCTTGGTCAATCCGGCGTTGGCCCTCGCCACGTGCACCATGTCGTTGAGTGCCTTGTTCAGCACGATGATCAGGGCCAACAGCAGGCCGAGACTGGTGAAGAGAAAATCGGCCGGCGTCTCGAACGGGTAGGCCGCCGCGCGCACGCCGAGGGCGATCGGGATCAGCGCCTCCGTGGAGTAGTGACCGACCTTATCGAGGAACACCCCGGCGGGCGAGGACGTGTGCCGCCACCGGGCGACTTCACCGTCGCAGCAGTCCACCAGCATCTGCAGTTGTCCGAGCACCAATGCCAGCAACGCACCCCAGATGCCCGGTATCAGCAGGGCGGCGGCCGTCGACCAGCCGATCAGGATCATGAGCGCGGTGACCCCGTTGGCCGAGATACGGGTTTTCAGCAGCAGCCAGGTGATGTACGGCGACAGGTCGCGCAGGTACAGCGATGCCGTCCAGTGCTCGGCATTGGCGCGCAGCCGCACTTCCGGCGGCTGCGTCACGGCGCGCAGCTCCGCCAAGGAGTCCGGTCGGCGTGAGCCCGAACGTGCTGAGGGGGGAGAACCGGGTGCCATCATCATCTTCCGGTCGGGGTGGAGCCGCTGTCCGCGGTGCCGCTATGAGTACCGCTGTGAGTGCTGCTGTGAGTGCTGAGTGTGTGCGCGCTGACGTTCCCGGCCAGTGTGAGGTATCCCAACACGAACCCGATCCCCCAGCAGAAGTGAATGCAGGGCAAGACTATGAGAAACCACAGGGCGCCGCGAACCCCGTCGGGGCGGGCCACCGCGAGCGTGGCCGCGGCGACAATGGCCAGGTACCCGGCCGGTGCGACCCAGCCCAGGGCCAGCCACGACGCCACGCCCGACGCCGCACCTGCGGCGCCGAGGGCGAGCCCGGTCAGGCCGGTCAGGCTGCCGAGGGCGACCAGCAGCACCATGACCGGCGGCACGAAGTAGCGGATGCCGTTGGACTGCGGAAATCGCCGCGCCAACTCGCCGCGCCACAGCCCTGTCGAGAGCATCTGCCGGGCCAGCCTGGCCAGGCTCGGCCGGGGCCGGTAGAGCACCCGCAGCAGAGGCGTGAACCACACCGATCCTCCGGTCTCGCGCAGCCGACGGTTCAGTTCCCAGTCCTGGCCGCGCTTGATGTTCTCATCAAACAGGCCGACCCGCAGCAGGCTGTCCCGGCGAAAGCAGCCCAGGTACACCGTCTCGGCTTCGCCTTCGGGGCCACCCACGTGCAGCGGCGTTCCGCCCAGCCCGATGCGGGTGCCGTAGGCCCGGGCGACGGCCTTTTCAAAGGGGCTGACGCCCTGGGCGTCCATGACGCCGCCGACGTTGTCGGCTCCGGTGCGTTCCAGGGTCTGCACGGCGATGCGGGCGTAGTCCGGGGGCAGCACGGAGTGGGCATCCACTCGGATCACCACGGGATAGCGGGAAGCACGGATGGCGATGTTCAGCCCCGCGGGGGTGGACCCGACCGCGTTGGCCACCACCCGGATGCGGGAGTCCACGGCGGCCATCTCTTCGACCAGTTCCGTGGTGCCGTCGATGCTGGGACCGAGGGCCAGGGTGACCTCGAACGGGCCGGTGTAGTCCTGCTGAAGCAGGCTGACCACGGCGTTGCGCACGTGGGCGACCTCATTGAGCACGGGCATCACGTAGGACACCCCGAGCGGTTGCCCGTCTCCGGTGTGAGGCGAATGGGGTCGCACCGGGCGGCCAGCTTCCTGTCGGGGGTGGTGGGGAATTGAGCCTAGCAGCCGGGCCCTGCGGGAACGCGACAGCGCCGCCGGCCCGGGGGCCGGCGGCGCTGTCGCGGGGAAGGGGCGCGGCTCAGCTGGTCAGCTCACCGACCGTGACGTCGACGCTGACCGACTGTCCGTCGCGCACGTAGGTGAGTTCGGTGGTGTCTCCGCCGGCGAGAACCCGCACCTGCGCGGTAAGGTCGTTCGCGTCGGTGATGGGTACGCCGTTGAAGTTGGTGACAATGTCACCCTCCTGCAGGCCACCGGCTTCGGCGGCGCCGCCGGGCGTGACTTCGCTGATGAGGGCACCGACAGTCGTGCTGCCCGCTGCGGCCGAGGAGCTCGTGACACTGGCCCCGAGCAGACCGTGGCTCGCGGTCCCGTCGCTGATGAGCTCCTGGGAGATGCGCTGGGCGAGGTTGGCGGGAATCGCGAACCCCACACCGATGCTGCCGGCCGCGGAGGCGGAGCTGCCCCCGGCGTTGGCGATGGCGACATTGATACCGATCAGCTCGCCCGCGCCGTTCAGCAGTGCGCCACCGGAGTTGCCGGGGTTGATCGCGGCATCGGTCTGGATCACGGGCAGCGAGATGGAGCTGTTGGCTTGCGGCGCGCTGCCGGTTCCCCCGTCCGGGCTGGGAATGTTGAAGTTCCAGAAGTCGAACGGGGGCTGCGACCCGTCCTCGGGCGCCGACTCATCCGGTACCGTCG
Organism: Actinomycetales bacterium; assembly: GCA_038208655.1. GTDB lineage: Bacteria > Actinomycetota > Actinomycetes > Actinomycetales > Microbacteriaceae > Cryobacterium. The sequence continues at coordinate 633 of JBBQYN010000163.1, read as the reverse complement.
GAGCGGCCGACGAGGCCACGGTGATGCTGCGGTTCAGGGCGCTGATGATGCCGTTGGTCACGGTTCCCGAGAGTCCCAGTGGAGAACCGATGGCGATGGCGGTGTCGCCCACGTTCAGCGCGCTCGAATCGGCAAACTCGATCGGGGTCAGCCCGCTCGCGTCTGTCAGCTTGATAACGGCGAGGTCCGAGATCGGATCGGTGCCCACCAGGGTGGCCGCATAGAGCGAACCGTCATTGGCCTTGACCTGAATGGATGCTTCGGCGACGGCGCCGTCGAGGGTCACCACGTGCGTGTTGGTGAGCACGTACCCGTCGGCGCTGAGCACGACACCCGAGCCGCTGCCGCCGTTCTGGCCGCTGGCAACTTCGATGGTGACCACGCTCGGTGAAGCCTTCGCGGCGACGGCGGTGATCTGGTTCACCCTGTCGGTGTTGTTGACCACGACGTTGCTGGGGCCCTGGGCCTGGCTGGTCGGCGTTCCGGTGCCCTGGTTGGAGTCGGCGAGGGCATAGATTCCGGCGCCTGACACGCCGCCGATCAGTGCCCCGATCGCGAGCGCGGCCAGCAAGGCCACGCTGCCCTTGCGCCGGACGGGAGTGCCGCCGGCTTGCGGGGCGCCAGCACCGGCGG
>JBBQYN010000162.1:0-5983 GCA_038208655.1 Actinomycetales bacterium | reverse complement strand
CCTGCCCCGTCACGGTCACGTCATACTGCACGGCAACGGCACCCTCCTGCACGTCGCAGACGTGCAGGAGGGTGCCGTGGTCATCAATGATTTCCCGCACCGGCACCGTGCGGGCGCCCTTCCTGACCTGCAGCGTTCGACTGACAGCAGCCCCGTTGCGGCCGCGACGGACAGAATCAGCCGGGCCGGCTGCACGGCCTCCTACTGCAGGCGCGCGGACGCGATTCGCTTCATACCTTGATAGTGGCAGAGCGGCAGGCCCGCGGGTGCGACGGCGCGTCAGAACCGCGGTGAGCGGCCCGTCCACAGGTCCACGATCGCACAGGCGGCGGACACCGCGGCGAGCACGGCCGCGGCGGCGGCGGCCAGGTAGATGGCCGTGGCCAGGCCCAGGCTGGTCGCCAGGGCCCCCGCCCCGATCGAGGTCACGGCCTGAAACAGGTACCCCACGAGGTACATCGTCGACAGTGTTGCGCCGCGATGGTGGGCCGGGGCCGTGCGGTTCAACAACGAGAGCCCCCCGGTGAACGCGAACGAGTACCCGACGCCACCGATCACGCACCAGAGCAGGAACAAACCCACCGAGCCGGATGCCGCCGTGGCGGCCATCAGGCCGAGCCCGCCCAGGCTCAGCGAGGCTCCGACGACCATCGCCAGATGGGCGTTGACCCGGCTGAGAAACAGCGCCGTGACGCCGATCACGAACGCCGACAGGGCGAGCAGTCCGCCGATCACGGCGAGGTTGGTCGTGCCGGTGAGCTCCCGGGCCATCTGCGCGCCGAGCGACAGAAAGACCGAGCCCACCGCATAGGCCACCGACACCGACAGTGTCGAGGCGATGAAGACGCGCAGGGTGCCGGAGGGCAGCCGCAACAGGGTGGGCACCCAGCGGGCTCGGTTACGGTCGGTGTCGTCGGGGGTGCGCCAGACCAGCAGCAACACCAGCAGGCTGAGCGCCAGCAGCACACCGAAGCTCAGCACGAGGGGCAGCGGAGCGAATTGGGCCAAGAGCCCCGAGACGAGCAGGGCCAGGGTCAGCCCCGTCGACGTTGACACGGTGGCCAGAGAGCTGGCAAAGCGCAGATTGCCCGACACGTTGTGTTCCACGAGGGCGGCACTGGCCGCCCCCAGCGCCAACCCCGTGCCCACGCCCTGCAGCACCCGGCCGGCGAACAGGAACGCCACGTGCGGGGCCACGGCGAAGACCACCGCCGACACGCCGATGAGTGCAACGCCCCACAGCATGGCGCGGCGGCGACCGATCGCATCAGAGAGACCACCGAAGAACAGCAGCACGAGGAGCAGGGCGAGCGGGTATGCGGCGAAAATCGACGTCATGACGACCGGGCTGAGATTCCACTGCACGGCGTACACGGGGTATAGCACGCTCGGGGCACCGCTGGCCCACAGGCAGAGCGCCAGCACCGCGGCCGCCGACCAAAAGGTGCCACGCCGCCCCAGCCGGGAAAATCCAGTCATGATCGTAACTTAGCCAGCGCGGGGTCGAATCACTAACTGCTGCCGCAGCGTCGTACTGTATTGTCATGGACACACGAGCAGACGACCGGCTGTTATCCGGGGCCGGCGCTCGGATCGTGGGGTTGGACGTGGCACGCGGCCTCGCCATCATCGGCATGTTCGCGGCGCATGTCGTCCCGCGGGCCGATGCGGCCGAGCTGCTCGTCGACGGACGCTCGTCTGTCCTGTTCGCCACCCTCGCGGGCATTTCGCTGGGCATCATGACCGGGCATACCCGGCCGCTCCCACGCGGCAGCCGTGCGGACCGCCTGATGGGCATCGGGGCGCGGGCCGTGATCCTCTTCGTGCTCGGCGCCACGCTGGCCGGCCTGTCCAGCGGCGTCGCCATCATTCTCGATTACTACGCCATCATGTTTCTGCTGATGATTCCGGTGTTGTTCCTGAAACGTTGGATGCTGGCCGGGATCGGGGCGTCGCTCGTGGGCCTGGCCGCGCTGCTCGGCGCGGGCCAGCGCGACGTGGATTACGAGGCCGGCCCGGTGGCCCTCGTCGTGGACTACTACCTGCTGAACGGGTTCTATCCGGTGCTGATCTGGCTGCCGTTCCTGCTGGCGGGACTGATCAGCGCCCGGTCGGACCTGTCCCGGCCGCTGACCCAGGTGCTCATGATGGTGCTGGGGCTCTTCTTCGCCGTGGCCGGTTACGGCGCAGCTCTGGTCATCCCCGCCGTCAGCGCCGAGGCACATTCCGGCTCGACCGCAGAAGTGCTCGGATCGGGTGGCCTCGCCATCGCGGTGATCGGCGCGCTGCTCTGGGTGACGGCGCCCGAGCGAGGCCGGCCGGGCAAACTCACCCGCGCCGTGGTCGCCCCCGTGGCGGCCGCGGGTGCCATGGCCCTCACGCTGTACACGCTGCAGATCCTGGCATTGGCCGCGCTCGTGGCCGCCCGTGAGAACGGCACCGACCAGGGGCTGTTGGGCTGGGACTACCCGGGCTGGCCGTTGCTGATCGGCCTGATCGTGGCATCCGTCGTCTTCGCTGTCATCTGGCGGCGGCTGCTGGGAAAGGGGCCATTGGAGCGCGTTCTCGCCCTCGTCACGCAGCCCCGGCGACGGCGCGACCGCACGCCGCACCCGATCGGTCAACAGCCATCAGAATGACTTAACAGTGACGTCAGCGTAAGCTAGACAGTGTCACGGGCGATATGACCCCACGATGAAGTTGAGGTTGACTCCTTCTCGCGGGCCAGGGTGCCATCCGGCATCAGCCCGACCAGAACCGCCCGTCGCGCCAGCATTTTCGACGAAAAGAGACACATGACCATGCACATCGGACTGATCGGCCTCGGCAAAATGGGCGCCAGCATGCGCGACCGGATGCGGGAGCAGGGCATCGAGGTGACCGGGTATGACCGCAATCCGGTCGTGAGCGACGTGGATTCGGTCGCCGCCCTGGTTGCGGCGCTGCCCACCCCGCGCACGGTCTGGGTGATGGTGCCGGCCGGCGCGATCACGACGAGCGTCGTCACCGAACTCGGCACGCTGCTGGAGGCCGGCGACCTCGTGATCGACGGCGGCAACTCTCGCTTCACCGACGACTTCACGCACGCCGCACTGCTCGCCGAGACCGGCGTCGACTATCTCGACGCCGGCGTCTCGGGCGGCGTCTGGGGTCAGCAGAACGGTTTCGCGCTCATGGTCGGTGGCAGCGCCGAGGCCGTAGACCGCCTGATGCCCGTCTTCGACGCGCTGCGCCCCGCCGGGCCGCGTGAGGAAAGTTTCGTGCACGCCGGCGCCGTGGGCGCGGGGCACTACGCCAAAATGGTGCACAACGGCATTGAATACGCCCTCATGCAGGCGTACGCCGAGGGTTACGAACTGCTCGCCGCCCGCACCGACATCGTCACCGACGTGCCCGGCACGTTCAAGGCCTGGCAGCGCGGCACGGTGGTGCGGTCCTGGCTGCTGGAACTGCTCGTTCAGGCGCTGGAGCAGGACCCGGCTCTGGCCAGCATCGAAGGATACGTCGATGATTCCGGAGAAGGCCGCTGGACGATCGAGGAAGCCCTGGCCAACGCCGTTCCGGTTCCCGCGATCAGCGCCTCGATCTTCGCCCGGTTCGAATCCCGTCAGGACAGCTCCCCGGCCATGAAGGCCGTGGCGGCCCTGCGCAACCAGTTCGGCGGCCACGCCGTCAAGTCGGTCTAGCGCCACCCGGTGGCAGCACAGGCGGGCCCACGGACCCGCCTGTGCTACTACATTCAGGCGGAATTGAGCATCGCCCCGTAGTGTAGAGGGGTACCTCGTCGTGATCTGGTCAGGCTCGCCTGTTCGCAGCGTCATAAAACCGCGTGTACACACCGACAATTCTGCCCCGCGCCACGCGCAGGTCAGGTCGGTCTTGACCGCCTAATGATGGGCCTGCCCGCAGTGTGCCGCCGGGTTTTCTCCCCGGCCGCCACTCAGATTCACCCCGAGGATATTCATGTACAGCACCGTTACGTTCCGCCCCGCAGCCCCGTCTGCCGAGGGGGCCCGTGCATAGCGCCGACCATGTTCAGACCGCACCCGACGACTCAAGCTCGACCCCGCAGCTGACCCGCCGCGACCTGCGCGCCGCCGAGGAACGGGCCCGCAACCGCCGACGCGAACCGCGCACTCGTCCGGCCGCCCGCACCGCGACGCCCGCTCCCCGCCCCCTGCGGCAGCGCGTCGCGGCCGGCGTGGCAATGAGCTTCATCGCCCTCTTCGCCGTGAGCGCGTCGCTGCCCGCCCTGGCCGTGGACTCCGAAATGGGCTTCACCTCGGGAACGGTGCCGAGCCCCGGCGAAGAACACAGCTTCACCTCGGCATCCGTTGACCGTGACGAGGTGCAGAGTGTCACCGTGAGCGCCACGGCCGGCACCGAAATCGTGCGGGACGGTTACACCGTCACCGACATTCCCGAACCGGAACCCGTCACCTCCTCGGCCAGTTCGGGAGACTTCGCCAGCATCGACGTGGCCGGCAGCTGGGTACTGCCCGCCGTGGGCTTCATCTCCAGCCCGTTCGGCCCGCGACCCAACCGGCCCGTCGCCGGCGTGAACGCCTTCCACAGCGGCACCGACATCGCGTCCAGCTGCGGCCAGGGCATCTACGCCGCCACGGACGGCACGGTGATCCGCTCGGGTTACCAGGGCACCTACGGCAACTGGGTGCTCGTCGACCACGGCAACGGCGTCGAGACCGGGTACGCGCACAACAGCAGCGTTGAAGTCAGCCGCGGCCAGTCTGTGGCTGCCGGCGAACGCATCGCCTCGATGGGTTCCACCGGCGCCTCGACCGGGTGCCACCTGCACTTCGAGACGCGCATCGACGGCGAACGGGTCAATCCCGAAGCCTTCATGGGCGCTCGCGGCGTCACCCTGGGCTAGCACGCCTCGGCTTCACCGCCACGCAGCCGTCACGAAAACCGGAGAGGGCATCCCGACGGACCCACTCTCATCCGGTTTTCAGCGACGTCGCGTCGATTGATCCGGTTCTCATCACGGCGCGCCGTCGGGCCCCGAGCGGTCGAGCCGCGACCGGCGGGATGGTGACGCTCGCGCCCCGACCACCCCGCACGGCAGCCCTCAGGCGCTGGCCAGCGCGAGCTCCGCGTCCCGGTGTGCGTCCAGCAGCTGCGCACAGCGGATGAAGCCGAGGTGCGAGTATGCCTGCGGGTGGTTGCCGAGGTGGGTCTCGGTGGCCGGGTCGAATTCTTCCGACAGCAGGCCGGTCGGGCCGACCAGGCTCACCAGCTGGTCGAACAGCGCCTCGGCCTCGTCGAATCGGCCGGTGGCGAGGTATGCCTCAATCAGCCAGGTCGTGCAGATGTGGAAGCCGCCCTCGAGTCCGGGCAGGCCGTCGTCGTAGCGGTACCGGAATACGGTCGGGCCCACGCGTAGTTCGCGCTCCACGGCGGCGACGGTCTTCATGAACCGGGGTCCTTCACGTCGAGCAGGCCCGACAGGCCGATGTGCAGCACGGCCGCGTCAAGGTCGGGGCTGTCGTAGGCCACCGTGTACGACTGCTCGTCCTCGTCCCAGCCCTCCACGAGAACTTCGTCGCGAATGGTCGTGGCGAGAAGTTCCCAGTGCGCTTCGGCCTCGCGGCCGTGTCGCGCGGCCACGCGCAGGGCGCGGTCCACGGTGACCCAGCACATGGTCTTTGTGTAGGTGTGGTGCCGCGGGCTGCGGCGGGCTTCCCAGATGCCGTGATCCGGCTCGTGCCAGCGGGCGGCGACGGCGTTCACCATCTGGCTGAGCAGGCCCCACTGAAACTCGGTGAGGTCGTCATTGCGGGCACTGAGCGTATCGATGAGCTCGGCGATCGGACCGAACACATCCAGCTGCACCTGGTTGTCGGCCGCGTTGCCGATACGCACCGGACGTGATCCGGCGTAGCCGGGCAACGATTCCAGGCTGGCTTCGGTGGTGAGCGAGGAGCCCGTGACCGAGTAGAGCGGATGCAGCCACTCGGCACCC
>JBBQYN010000161.1:0-5985 GCA_038208655.1 Actinomycetales bacterium | reverse complement strand
GTCGAGGGGCTTGAGCCGGAAGGCGTTCAGAATGATCTGCACCGTCGCCACGCCGGGGCGCGCGATCGCGGTCAGCGCCTGCGCACAGGTCTCGACGCTCATGCCGTAGGCGGCCATCACGCCCTCCTGCACCAGGGTGTCGAGGGCGTCGTACACCTCACCCGATTCCAGCACCGCGCTCGGGGCGCAGTGCAGCTGCACCAGGTCGAGGGTGTCGGTGCCGAGATTCGTGCGGGACCGGTCCGTCCACTCCCGAAACGCGTTGAGCACGTAGTTCTCGGGGAGCTGCTCCACACGGCGCCCCATCTTGGTGGCGACGGTGACCGACTCGCCGGGGGCGTCGTGGGCGAGGAACTGGCCGATGGCTCGTTCGCTGCGTCCGTCACCGTAGACATCCGCGGTGTCGAAGAAGGTCACTCCGGCGTCAACGGATGCGGCGAGCACCGCCGTCGCCTCGGCTTCGGTGACATTCCCCCAGTCCGAGCCGAGCTGCCAGGTGCCGAGGCCGATCACGGAAACGGTGCGGCCGGTGCGGCCGAGGGTGCGCGTGTACATGACCCCAGTGTATTCAGCGCTCCCGGTCCGCGCACCCGGTCAGCGCCTCCGGTCAACGCCCCGTTCAACGTCACCGGTCAACGCACCCGGGAGATCGCCGCTTTCGGGTGGCGTGTCGATCACGCGCGCCAGCACCCGGGCCAACCGGCGCCGGATGATGTGGTCGTTGGTCTCCACCCGGTGCATGGTGACGTGCCGCATCCGCTCGATGACGCGCATGCTGCCCAGTGCGATGAAGGCGTCCAGCGCGCCGTAGATCACGTCGACGGGCACCCGCAGGCTGGCGATGTCGCTGACGACCGTCTGGGATTCGATGCAGTGCTCCATCGATTTCACGAACGGGGTCCAGGTTTTTTCGGTGATCTCGAAGATGCCCTTGGGCAGCAGCCGGCTCAGGAACGCCGCGTTGGCGAGGGTGAAGTCCTTGTTGGTGCGCAGGTAGTCGTAGGCGCGCAGGTAGGCGCTGACCCGGGCGCGCACCCGCACGTCACCGATCTCGCTCGGCGCCAGGTACACCGGCGGCCCCACCAGCACCACGCGGGACACCGGCGACGGGCGAAACGGCCGGGACTGGTTGATCGCCGCGTAGCGGGTGCTGATCAGGCTGCCCAGCGAATGCCCCACCAGAATGAACGGTTCACCCAGCCGCAGCGAACGGATGGTGGCGGCCAGGGCATCGACATGATCCTCCAGCCGGTACTCACACCCGTCCGGGGCCGGCGACCGGCCGAAGCCGAGGATATCCACCGCGATCACGCGGTGCCGGGGCACCAGCAACGGGATCAGCTCATCGAAGGTGACCGAGGAGCTGGCGATGCCGTGCACCAGGATCACAACCGGGCCGCTGCCCGCATCGGACGCGATGTGCAGCAGCGGTGGGCGGAGCCGGCCCCGTTTCGTCGCCTGCTCCACCCACCATGTCATGCATCAAGTATCGTCGCGCAGCGTCTTCTTGTACTCGTTCTTGGTCTGCGTGGCGTCCCGCTCCGCTTCGGCGTGTTTCACGTCGGCCTCGGACTTCTTCACCTTGGCGTCGGCTTTCACCTCGTCGGCCTTGTCGCCGATGCGGTCGGCGGCGTCTTCGACGCCCCGGCTGATCTTCTGCCCGGTGGCGTGGAGCGCATCCTTGGCGTCGTCTGCAATACCCATCTTTTCCTCCTCGACTGCGGTGACACCGACCGCGAGCGGGCCGGCACCCGACCATACGTCTGCCCGCCAGCCACGAGACCGAATTGTGATCCGACTCCCAGAAAGTCTCCAGTCGTACACTCACGGCAAACTTTAGGGTTGGGCTATGACAGCTTCCGGCACGGCGCGGCGCACGCAGACACGATGGGCTCCCCGGGCGGGTGCCGCGGCGGCGATCGCGCTCACGGCGCTGCTTCTGGCCGGGTGCACCGGCGCCGGCGGGGCCACCACCGTCCAATCCTCCGACTCCGGAGCCACCCGCACCGAGGGACTCACCGCGCCGGAACAGTCCGACGTGCAGCCCGACGAACAGGGTGCCGCGCCGGGACCCGCGAGCGACCTGCAGGGCACCACCACCGACGTGCAGTCCAGCACCCGCGACGTGATCACCACGGGATCGGTCTCGATCACCGTCGACGATCCGATCGCGGCCGCGCAAGACGCCGTGAACCTCACCGAGCAGGCCGGCGGCCGGGTGGACAGCCGCAATGAGAGCCCCGGCACCGACACGCAGCCGGCCAGCGCGAACCTGAGCCTGCGCATCCCCTCCGACGCCCTCGACAGCACCCTCACCGAACTGAAGACCTTTGGTGTGGTCAACTTCGTGTCGTTGACCGCCTCCGACGTCACCGCACAGTCCCAGGACCTCGACGCCCGTATCACGTCGCTGCAGACATCCGTCGACCGGTTGCTGGGCCTGCTCAGCACAGCCACCGACACGACAGACCTGATCGCCATCGAGTCTGCGCTATCCACCCGACAGGCCGACCTGGAGAGCCTGCAGTCCCAGCGCGCCGCCCTGGCCGACCAGATCGACTACTCCACCCTGAGCCTTGACCTGTACTCCGAAGGGGTCGTGGCACCGGCCTCCCCCGACAACTTTTTCACCGGGCTGCTGGTGGGCTGGAACGCCTTGGTCGCGGCCCTCGGCGGGTTGCTCGTGGGCGTCGGCGTGGCCCTGCCCTGGCTGATCCTGATCGCCGCCGTGGCGGGGATCGTGGTTCTGATCGTGCGTCGGTCACGAAACCGTCACAAGGCTAATTAGGCTGGTGGGTGTGAACGTTTCCGCACCCTCCGCCGAGCCCGATTCGGGCGGCTTCGACCCCCTGTCCGTGGCCCTGCTGCAGCGGATCCGATCGCGCGCGGCAGGCTACGACGCGGGCAACCTGTTTTGCACCGACGACCTGGCCGACCTGTCCGCATCCGGGTACCTCAAAGCACTGGTGCCGGTCTCGTTCGGTGGTCTCGGATTGAGCCTGGAACAGACCGGGCGGCTGCAGCGCACCCTCGCCGCGCACGCCCCGGCCACGGCCCTGGCCGTGAACATGCACCTGGTCTGGACCGGCGTCGCGAAGACCCTGCACGAGCAGGACGACCACAGCCTTGACATGGTGCTGACCGAGGCGGCCGCCGGGGAACTGTTCAGCTTCGGCGTGAGCGAACCCGGCAACGACCTGGTGCTTCTGGACTCCGGCACCCGCGCCGAACCGCAGGCGCAGGGCGGCTACCGGTTCACCGGCACCAAGGTGTTCACCTCACTGTCACCGGCCTGGACCCGGCTGGGCACCTTCGGCCGTGACGACTCCGACCCGGCCGACCCCCGGCTGGTCTGGGCGTTCCTCGACCGAACGGATGCCGTCACCCGCCGCGATGACTGGAACACCCTGGGCATGCGCGCCAGCCAAAGCCAGAGCACCGTGCTGGAGGGGGCGTATGCGCCCGCGGACAGAGTGGTGCGACGCCTGCCGGTCGGGCCCAGCGCCGACCCGCTCATCGTGGCGATCTTCCAAAACTTCGAAATTCTGCTGTCGACGGTGTACGCCGGCATCGGGCAGCGGGCCGTGGAACTGGCCGTGGCCGCCGCCCGGGGGCGCACCTCCCGCAAGAACGACGGCCGGGCCCGCTCGCAGGACCCGGTCGTGCGCTGGCGGGTCGCCGAGGCCGCGATGAGCATGGACGGGCTGTATCCGCAGATCGACGCGCTCGCCCGCGACGTGGATGCCCAGGCCCCGCACGGGTCGGCCTGGTTCGCGTTGGCGTCGGGCCTGAAAACCCGGGTCACCGACACGGCCCGCTCCGTCGTGACCCAGGCGGTGCAGATCGCCGGAGGGTCCGCGTATGCGGCGGATGCGGAACTGGGCCGGCTCTACCGAGACGTTCTGGCCGGCGGGTTCCATCCCTCGGACTCCGACTCCGCCCACGCCACGGTCGCGACCCGGTGGCTGGGACCGCTCGACACCCCGGCATTCGCTGCCCACACCTCCCCCGCATCCGCTCCCATCGAAACCAGCGCCCCATGAGCAATAGCTACAAGACCGAAATGATCTCGCTGGACTACGCGGCGTACACGCGTGCGGTCATGGACCTCACCATGCGCCTGGCCGAAGTGATCTTCACCGCCGGCGCCGGCGCCGAAGACGCCACCGCGGCGATGGAGGCCATCACCCGCGCGTACGGGCTCAAGGGCACCGACGCGAACATCACCCACACCATCATTCAGCTGACCCACGAAGACCCGGTCAGCCACGAGTCGATCACCCGCAGCCGCAACGTGAAATACCGCACCCTGGACTATTCCAAACTCACCGCAACCTCGGAACTGATCGCCGACCTCATCGAAGACCCGATGGACATCGCGGAGGCCCGCAAACGCCTCGCCGTGATCGTGAGCTCGAAACCGCAGGTTCCGGTGTGGCTGCGCCGCATCGGTTGGAGCCTGGTCGGCGCCGGTGCCGCTATCCTCATCGGCGGTGGGCCCATCGTAATGATCGCCGCGTTCGTGGCGACGTACCTGATCGACATGATCACCTCAGCGCTGGACCACCGCCAGGTACCGTTGTTCTACCAGACCGTGGCCGGCGGCGCGATCGGACCGCTCGTTGCAGTGCTGGTGCAGGTGCTACATCCACCGGCGAACTCGTCCATCGTCGTGGTCGCCACCATCATCATGCTCCTGGCCGGGGTCACCACCTTCGGCGCCGTGCATGACACGCTGTCGGGGTTCTACCTCACCGGAACCGCGCGGGCGGTGGAAGCGCTGTTAATCACCGGCGGGCTGGTCACCGGCGTGTCCGGGTCGGCGCTTCTCCTCAGCCGGTTCGGGCTGATGCTCGAAATCAACGCGAACCCCATCGTAACCATCGCCGAACTGCCCATTCTGTTGCTCGCGGCCGTGATCATCGTGCTGGGGTTCTGCCTCGCGGTGCAGGTGCCGTGGCGGGCGGTCTGGGTGGTCTGCGTGCTCGGTGCCCTCGCCGAGTTCCTGTACCTCGTTGCCGCCGCCGCAGGATTCGGTTCGGTCTGGGGCTCGGCGGCCAGTGCCATGGGCGTGGGCCTGGCCGCATCCGTTGCCGCGCGCATCGTGCGCACCCCGCCGCTGGTGCTCATGGTGACGGCCCTGGTGCCGCTGGTGCCCGGGCTCACCCTGTTCCGTGGGCTGCTGCAGCTCAGCGACGGGGATATCAACGGGCTACTCAACCTGCTCACCGCGACGGGTATCGCCATCGCCCTGGCCGCCGGCGCGCTGCTCTCCCAGTACATCGTGCAGTACGTCTGGGGACCGGCGCGGCGCCTGCAGCGCCGCTTCGTGGGCCCGCTGATGGCCCTGCCGGTGCGCATGGGGCGCGGCAACGCGAAGCGCATCGAACGCATCTAGGCTCAGTTCGGAACGTCGGGCTCGTTCTGGGAGCTGTCTTCGACGTCTTCCTCGAAGAAGCGGTAGGACACCGGTTCTTCGGTGTGGTGCCCGCGACGGTAGGTGCGCAGCGTCATCACGCCGTCGTCGATGGACTCTAGAACGACGGTGTCCTGCACCTCGCCGTCGATGTATTCCAGTTCCAGTTCCACACCCGACGCCAGCGGGTTGGGACCCTACAGAACGGCTTTGTAGGTGGCTCCACGGCTCATGGTTTCGACCTTTCGCTGACCGGTTCCATCCCGATGATGAAGCGGACAGGCACACTATACGGCGCTGGCCCCGGATTGCACAGGGATTGCCTGACTGCGCCGGGAATGCGCTGGCACCGTGGGGTCTTTTACGCGTAGGGTCTAGGGACAGGGCCGACAGGGCTCTGGGCGAAGGAGTACACCATGGCTGACAAATCACCGAAAAAGGACGCGACCAAGAAGGTTGCCGACAAGTCGCTGAAAGAGAAGCGCGCCGAGAAAAAGGCCAAGACCGAAGAAACCGCCTCCAAGGCGCGCAAGGCTTAACCGCCGCTGCAGCGCCGCGTGCCGCACCCC
>JBBQYN010000160.1:0-5992 GCA_038208655.1 Actinomycetales bacterium | reverse complement strand
GATCGACGCGGCCATCATGGACGGAGACTGGGTGGTCGTGCGTCAGCAGAAGACGGCCGAGAACGGCGAGATCGTTGCAGCGATGCTCGACAACGAGGCAACCATCAAGGTGTTCCGTCAGCGCGACGGGCACACCTGGCTGCTGCCGCGCAACAGCAATTTCGAGCCGATCGTGGGTGACTTCGCCGACATCCTCGGCAAGGTCGTCGCGGTGCTGCGCTCCGTCTGACCGTCTGCGTCCCTGACGGCGGGCCCTGGCCCTCGCGGTACCGCCCCGGCATGAGTGCGAGGCGGTACCGGGCAGGTCTCAGACTCGCTGGACTTCCGGGCGTGACCGCACCAGGCGGGTGGCCTCCTGCAGGTTCTGCAGAGACGTGACCGTTTCGCGATAGCCACGGGTCTTCAGGCCACCCGGCTTCTTCAGCGGCAGCAGCTCACGCAGCGCCGGCTCGTCGACCTGCACGATGCCGATCCCGGCGGCTTCCAGGTCGGCGATCTCGTCCCGCAGAGCCAGAGCCACCTGACGGGCGGTGTCGCCGAGCGGCTGATCTTCTCGCACGAAGGACCACGCGAGGAACTCGCGGATCAGCTGGCTGGCCTGGGCGTGCGAGGACCCGACGCGGGTGAGGTGAGCCATCGGGTCAACGGTCGTGGTGCGCAGAATGTAGCGCAACACCTCGAGCGACGAGCCACGGGAGGACCCGTTGGCGCCGTAGGTGACCGAGATAAAGTCCGGCCGGGCTGCGGCGAGACGGTCGATGGTGGCGTGCAACGTGATGACGTCAGCGCCGCAGAGCATGAGAAAGGCCTCGCGTTTGCTGCACTGTGCGGCCGGGCGGCCGGGCGGCCGGGCGGCCGCGACCGCCGGGCACACGCTTGGCGGTTTTCGCGGGCGGGTGCCGGGCTCGGCTGTCGCTCCATGTCGCCGGGTTTTCAGGCCCGGCGGCAACGATTGTGTCGAGTGTAGCTCGCGGCTTTTTTCGCCGACGGGTCTGTGACAGAAAAGGTCACGGGGCGCAGCTGGCCCGTGTCAAGCAGCGGCTCAGCAGCACCGTAGCGGTCACTTAGAAGTTGAGGCGCCCCGCGAAGAGGGCGTGCAGCAGGGGCACGATCGACCCGACCATCAGTACGGTGCCCAGCACCACGTCATCCGCTCGCAGCACGACGCCGGCGACGAGCAGCGCGCCGAAGAGCAGCGCCGAAATAGCTTGGCGCGCGGTGCGCTCCAGACGAGCGACGCGCTTTTCAAGCCCGGGGCTGGCCACCGAGACGGTGCCGTCTTCGAAACGGGTGATCAGTTCGTCCAGGCGTTTCGGGAGCCGGAAGACGATGCCGGCCGTCTCGGCGGCCTGCTTAGCGATGTCCTGCACGAGGTTGCCGCTCTCGTCACGGAGCAGCTGCGCCGCGTACGGCTCGACGGAGTCCCACAGGTTGAATGCGGGGTTCAGAGCGCTGGAGACACCGGAGGTCAGGGACATGGCGCGGATGATGAGCAGAAAGTTCTCGGGCAGCTGGAACGGTAGCGAGCGCACCACATCACCGAATTGCACGGCGAAGTCACGGAATTCCCTCGGATCCACTTCACGAAGCTCAGCGAAACCCATGCCGCCGAACCGGGCGAACAGTTGGGTCATGGCGCGCTCAAGCTCGGTGGTTTCCGCCGACGCGAGCAGCACCCCCACATCGTTCATGGCGTTGACCAGGCCACGGCCGTCTCGGGAAGCGGCGGCGATCAGCATCTTGCGCAGACCGGTGCGTGTGCTGGTGGGAACCTCGCCCATCATTCCGAAGTCAATGAAGGTCAGCTTCCACGGCGGAAGCCCCTCACCCTCGGTGATCGGGGTGACGAAAATGTTGCCGGGGTGCGGGTCGGCGTGAAAGAACCCCTTGGTGAACATCTGGTCGAACATCACCTCCGCGAAGACCGGGGCCACGTCGGCCGGGTCGATGCCCGCCGCCAGCAGACCGTCGGTGTCCGTGATCTTGACCGCCGTGACGTCTTCCATGGTGAGCACACGACGGGTCGTGCGCTCCCAGACCACGACGGGCACACTGATCCGGGCGTCGTCCGCGAATGCCGCGCCGAAACGCTCGGAGCTGACGGCCTCGTGCAGGTAGTCGATCTCTTCCAGGCTCGTTTGGGCGAATTCCTCGACCAGTGCGGGCATGTCGACGCGGTTGGACACCAGGCGAACATGGCTGAGCCAGCCACCCACCTTGCGCAGCGCCGCGAGGTCGACGTCGATGATCTCGTCGATACCCGGTCGTTGCACCTTGATGATGACGTCGTGCAGGCCGGTATCGTCGGCGTCGAGCGAGGACAGCCGGGCGCGGTGCGCCTGACCGAGGGATGCCGCAGCGACAGGGGTCTCGTCGACCATGTCGAAGGCCCTCTCAAGCGATACGCCCAGCTCCGCTTCAACGGCCCGGCGGATCGCCGCGAACGATACCGGGGCGACCTCGTCTTGCAGGCCAGCGAGTTCGGCGGTGATCTCGGGGGGAAGCACATCAAGGCGCGACGACATGAACTGTCCAACCTTGATCATCAGGCCGCCGAGGTCTGCCGCCAAGCCGTGAAAGCTTCTGGCGATGCGACGCATCCGTTTGGATCGGGTGCGCTCGGCGATTTTGACCAGCCCGATGCGAGGCAGGAACAACTCGAACCACCACATGACGGCGAGATTGAACCCGGCGAAACGCAGAATACGGCGGTACCGGGCGCGGGTGTTACCCGCGCCCGAATCCGAATCGTTACGACCCCGTCGAGCCGGTGGCACCCCGTCAGTCCTGAGCGAGGATCGAGTAGAGGCGGCGACGCGCCTCGTCGAGCACGGTCACGGCTTGCTTGACCTGCTCCGGTGTTCCGGTACGACTCACCTGCGCGGCTGCCTGGGCGAGCTCGACGCCCGCCTTGGGCAGCGACGCGTACGTGTTGCCCGTGCTTGACCCGGACGCGTCCCACGGTGCCGACGTGCCGGCGTCAGCGACTGCTGCGCGACCCTCGTCGGTGAGTGAGTAGATCTTGCGACCGTTGGACTCTTCGGCGCTAACGAGGCCCTCATCGGCCAACAGCTGCAGGGTGGGGTAGACGGAGCCGGCGCTGGGCTTCCAGCTGCCGCCGCTGCGCTCTTCGATTTCGTGGATGATCTGGTATCCGTGCATGGGTGCCTCAGCGAGCAGGGCTAGAACGGCCGTGCGCACCTCGCCGCGCCCGGCGCGGGTGCCCGTCTGCTTGTCGAAACGGGAACGAAACTGTTCCATGGCCTGCCACATGCCGTCCATGTTGTTGCTGGAGCCGAACCCGGCGTTGGGAAATGAGTTGCCCATGATGACCTCCTGTAGGTGGATCGCGAACGATATACAACGATATTCAACGATACACCTACCGACCCTGAACGGAAGCTGTTCTTCAGCCCGGGTTCGTGCACTCATACGACCCAATAATGCCGATGTTATGCCGGTGAGATTTGAGTACACCGTGCATGCCGATCTGACCTGTCGAGGGGCTTGGTTACTCCGACGTCGGCTGCACCGTCACCGAGAAACCGTCCAGATTCTGGGACACCGGCAGAACAAACATTCGCGGCACGAGATCTGCCGTGCACTCCACACGCGGCCATGTCGAGATGCTGATGACAACGGTCAACGTGGACGGGTCAACCTCCACGAGTTCCGCGACGTCCGGGCAACTTCCCGACCCCGTCGTCACAACGGTCAACACCCCGGGGTTGACGTAGGCCCGCACGACGGCCGGAAATCCTCGCGGGTCATCCTCGTATCCGTCGACAAAGAGCCGCAGCCCGGGCGCTGACGGCTCCCCAGCCACACCGGGTGGAGTCTCCTCGGCCTGGGCGCACCCGGCCAGGAGCAGAGCGATCACGCTGAATCCGGCTGTTCGCAACCCCCATGTGCCCATGTCAAGAATTATGCCCGATGGGCATCCGCTGTATCGGTGCGCACCGTGACATACCCGCTCAGACGGATGCGACGGCCTCGTCAGAGAGAACGGCCAGCGCCGCTAGAATCTCCGGCACCTCGGTGCGGGTCGTGTAGTCCACGTGCACGTCGGCGAAACGCACGGTGCCGTCGGCGTCGATGATGAGCACGGTCGGGAACGGGATGCCTGCGGTTGCGTCGGCGTTGCTGTCGGCCACGTCGAAACCCAGCTCGGTGTGGGCTCCGCGCGCTGCGGTACTGGGCTCGGTGACGATTCCCAGCGCGCGAACGAGGGCGTTGGACGGGTCCGAGAGAACCGGGAAGTTCAGCTCGCCGCCCTGCACAGCCGCAGTGGACGCGTCGGGGGTTTGCGGGCTGATTGCCACGAGGGCAATGCCGCGGCGGTCCAGCTCCGGGCGAAGGTCCCGTTCATAGGTGCGCAGGGTGATGTTGCAGTACGGGCACCAGGCCCCGCGATAGAACACCAGCACGGCAGGGCGACCTGCGGTGACGCTGAAGAGGTTCACCGGCTGCCCGTCGAGGCCCACGAGTGGGGAGTCGGCGACGATGTCACCGGTCTTGACGGCCTGCGCGGGAACCCCGGCGCGCGTCAGTTCCTGCTGCTCCACGTCAAAGACGGCGGAAAGATCCGGGCCGATCTGTGCGGTGAAGCCCGTGTTGAACTCGCCAACCTGGTCGCTGATGCTCGTGGTGGTCATTGCCGTGCCTTTCGTGGGGCTAAGGAGAAAACCCCACGCTAAAACAGCCCGGCTGGGAGGGGCCGGTGCGCTGTCACACGGCGACGCGAGACTCATAGCGGCCTGTCAGGAATAGCTCATGCGCCTCGCAGGCACGGCGGGCCTTCCAGCGCCACGGGGCCTCATTTCACGTTGTGGGGGCCTTCACGGCAGGTGTGCCGTACCGAGATGTTGGCGGCACTGTTCCGAGGTTCGCCACCGGCGAGCGCGAGCCAGAACCTCGGCAATGACCTCACTCTTGGCGTCGGCGTACAGGTTCATGTCTTGCCAGGTGCGTGCGGCGAGCGCGCGCTTGGTGGATTCGTAGAGTTCACGATCGGCAGTGTTCACGCGCAGCCAGTCGCGAATATCCAGATAGGCGACCTCCTCGGGGGTTCCCGGCGGCAGAACGTGCAGGTGCACGTCCAGGTCAGCCGTGCGCAGCATCCGGTGCCCCGCTTCTCGCACGCGCAGCTGCAGACCCAGCGCCTGCAACGGCTCAACGTACGTCTGCTCAGCGTCGAGATCGCGCACTACGAGGAGCACATCGATGATCGCCTTTGCCGCCAGCCCCGGCACGGACGTGGACCCGATGTAGTCGACCGACAGGGCGATCGGGCCAAGCGCGCGCCGAATGCTCTGGATCAGAGCGGCGGCGCGGGTCGCCCAGCTCGGGTCGTGGTCGCTGATGACGATAGCCCGCTGTTCGCGACCACCGATCAAGACGCTGTCCAAGTGAGCGGCCAGCTGCGGGGTCATGCGCTCTGATGTCGTGGTCTCTCCCGAGTCGGGCATCAGCTGAGCCATTTCTCGGCGCCGTCGAGAACATCTTGAAGCTCATTAAGCAGGCGTGCAGTGTGGAATCCATCTGCCGAGGCGTGATGGATCTGCAGCGCAACCGGCAGCATCACCTGTCCCCCGCGCTCCCGGTACTTGCCCAGGGTGAAAATCGGCAGGTAGTGGTCATGTCCACGCGCGATGTTCAACTCAAAGCCGGTGAACGACAGCCACGGTAAACTCGAAATGTCGAAGACATTCGGGGGTGCCTCACCCTGAGGAAAGAAGGCCGTCGCCGTTCGGTGAGTCGACAGCAGCGCCACGGCTTCGGCGTAGAAGCGTGCAAAATCGGGGTCGAACCGGGCCCACACGCTGGCAAAGGTCTCCCGCTCCGGGTTGAACACCGTGAATGACGGATGCACGACCTGCCAGGTCGAGGGCAGGCCCGCCCCGTCCACGGCCATCCGAAACTCCTCATGCTGGTTCACGACGGATGCGACGGCCCAGACCTGCGCCGGGTAGGTTTTCTTGCCTGAAGCGCG
>JBBQYN010000159.1:0-6022 GCA_038208655.1 Actinomycetales bacterium | reverse complement strand
CCAGCTGCTGCTGCCCAACGACCTGCCGATCTTTGCCGCCATCGCGGCGATCCTTGTGGTGCAGCCCAGCGTCAACCAGACCCTGGGCCGGGCCGTGGAGCGCAGCATGGGTGTGATCGGTGGCGTGATCATCGCCTCGGGCATCAGCATGCTGCTGGGACAGACGCCCTGGGTGGTGCTCGGAACGATCGTGCTGAGCATTCTGGTGGCCTGGGCGTTGCGGCTCTCTCCCGTCTCGGCCAGTCAGATTCCCATCAGCGCGATGCTGGTGCTGGCCCTGGGCGCCACGACGCCGGGATACGCCCTGGACCGGATCATCGAAACCTTCATCGGTGCCGGCGTGGCGCTCGTGATCAACGCGGTCATCGTGCCACCGGTGCTGATCACCCCGGCCCGAGACGCTGTGGGTCTTCTGGCTCGGGAACTCGCCGACACCTTCGACCGCATCGTGGAGGCCCTGCGCACCCCCCAGCGCCCCATGGACCTGATGGAACTGATGATCAAGGCCCGGCTGCTGCGCCCGATGCTGGAGAGCGCGAACAAAGCCATCACCCAGGCCGAAGAGAGCCTCAAGTTCAATCCCCGCCGGGCACGGTTGCGTCGCGGCCTCGCGGCCGAACTGCAGATGGCCGAACGGCTGCCCACGCTGGTGACCCGGGCCATCGGCATGACCCGGGCCCTGCACGACCACTACGACCAGTCGCTGCACTTCGAGCCCAGCGTGCAGGCCTTCTCCAGCGAACTGGCCCGGGTCGCGCACGACCTGCGGCTGCTTGCGGGGGAAGAGGGCGCGCCGGTGCCGTCGGGGCCCATCGAACCGGAGGTGCTTGCGCTGACCGCGCCGCTGCGCATCGTGACGCCGCACCCGGACCACTGGATTTTGATCGGCTCACTCATGGAAGACCTGCGCCGAGTGCGGGAGGAAATCGTGGGCGATGACGCCTGACCGGGCGGCGTGGCGGGTCACCGGCGAGTGCCCGGGCCGCCCGCGGGTAGTCTGTCGGCAATGAGAGGACCCCGGTGCTCGTGGGCGGCGGAACCGCCTTCTTCCCACCCGGGGTCGCGCTCCCGCTGAGCCTCGTGGAGGAGCGTCGCTTCGACAGCGGCACGGTGCTGCTGCGCTACCGCACGACGGGCGCGATCAGGCCCTAGCGCGCCGGGCCGGCGGGGCTCACCCGGGCTCGATCTGGCCCGGCCGCTGTACCCGCCCGCCGTCAGCTGGCAGACTACGGGAATGAAACGCGCCGAACTGACCCTCCCCGCCGGCATCTTCACGCTCCGCAAGGCCGAAGCGCGCGATGTGGGGGCGATCGTCGCCCTGTTGGCTGACGATGAATTGCGTGCGTCCGTGGAGTCCAGCGCGATGGAGCACCGACGCCCCTATGACCAGGCCTTTCATGCCATCAACTCGGATGCCGCCCAGCTGCTGGTCGTGGCCGTCGCCCCCGATGGCACCGTCGCCGGCACCATGCAGCTCAGCTTCATTCCGGGGCTCGCCCGCGGCGGAGCCACCCGGCTGCAGTTCGAGGCGGTGCGGGTGCGTTCGGACCTGCGCGGCCAGGGCTTAGGCGGGGCCATGATCCAGTGGGGAATGGCCGAAGGCAGCCGGCGCGGCGCCCGACTCGCCCAGCTCACCTCCGACCTCGCCCGCGACGACGCCCGACGTTTCTACGAGCGGCTCGGCTTCGAAGCGTCGCACCTCGGTTTCAAGCACGCCCTGTAGCGCACTTGATCACGGGCAGCTCGCGCTAGAGCACCTTGGACAGGAAGTCCTGGGTGCGCGGCTGCTGGGGGTTGCCGAACAGCTCCGCGGGGGTGCCCTCCTCCACGATCAGGCCCTCCGCCATGAAAATCACCCGGTCGGCGACCTCTCGGGCGAATCCCATCTCGTGGGTGACGACAACCATGGTCATGCCCTCGGCGGCGAGGTCACGGATCACCTGCAGTACCTCGCCGACCATTTCGGGGTCGAGGGCGCTGGTCGCCTCGTCGAAGAGCATAATGTCGGGGTTCACCGCCAGCGAGCGGGCGATGGCCACACGCTGCTTCTGGCCGCCGGAGAGCTGGGCGGGCCGGGCGTCGGCCTTATCGGACAGGCCCACCCGGGCGAGCAGCGCCAGGGCCGCGGTGCGGGCATCCGCTTTGCTGACCTTCTTGAGCTCCACGGGCGCGAGCATGATGTTCTGCAGCACCGTCATGTGCGGGAACAGGTTGAAGTGCTGAAAGACCATGCCGATGTGCTGGCGCACCTCGTTGAGGTTCACGGCCGGGTCGGTGAGGTCGAAGCCGTCGACCACGACGCTGCCGGCGGTGATCTGCTCGAGCTTGTTCAGGCAGCGCAGGAACGTGGACTTGCCCGAGCCCGACGGGCCGATCACGCAGACGACCTCACCCTCGGCGATCTGCACGTCGAGGCCTTTGAGCACCTCGTTGTTGCCGAAGGATTTGCGCAGGCCGGTCACGCTGATCTTGCTGGCGGTGGTGGTGCTCATTTGTTGAACCTCGTGTCGAGCTTGTTGGAAAGCAGGGTGAGCAGGTTGATCACGATGAAGTACAGCGCCGCCACGATCAGCAGGGTCTCGCCGGTGCGAAAGTTCGCGGCGTAAATTTGCTGGCCCTGGTAGGTGAGTTCGGCGAATCCGATCACCGCGAGCAGTGAGGTGTCTTTCAGCGTCATCACGAACTGGTTGATGAACGACGGCGTCATGATCTTCACCGCCTGCGGCAGCACCACCTTGCGCATGGTCGTGACATAGCTGAGGCCCAGGCTGCGGCCGGCTTCGGTCTGGCCCGGGTCGACGGACTGGATTCCACCGCGCACGATCTCGGTCATGTAGGCGCCGGCGTTCAGGCTCAGCGTGAGCACGCCCGCGGTGAGCACGTCGATGGATTGCCCGGTCAGCTGGGGCAGGCCGAAGTAGAAGAAGAACGCCTGCACCAGCAGCGGGGTGCCGCGGAAGATGCTCACGTACGTCGATGCGATGCCGCGCAGAATGCGGCTCTCGGAGACCTTGAAGAACCCGAACATGACACCGAGAACCAGCGCGATCAGGATCGACAGCCCGGTGGCCAGCAGCGTCAGCCCAAGTCCCTTCATGAGGGCGGGCAGGCTGTCGGCGAGCAGGCCGAAGAAGCCCGAGTCGGCTGCCGTGGCCGGGGACTCGAGGTAACGGTCCAGAATCTGCTGGTACTCACCGGAGGATTCCAACTCGGCCAGCCCGGCGTTGAACGCCGCGAGCAGTTCGGGGTTCTGGCCCAGGTTCACCGCGAAGCCATAGGAGCTGCCCTGCTCCTTCTCGGTGATGGACTTGAGGCCGTTGTTCTGGTTGATGCCGTACGCCAGCACCGGGTAGTCGTCGAAAACGGCAACGGAGTTACCGGCCTTCACGTCGTCGTACATCGTGGCCGAGTCGGCGAGCGACTTCACGGTGAAGCCGAACTCGTCGGAGATCGAGGTGGCGAAGGTCTCCCCCTCGCTGCCGCGCTTGGCGACCACGGTTTCGCCGGCGAGGTCGGCGTAGCCGCCGATGCTGGTGTTGTCCTCGGCGACGGCCATCTGCACGCCGGAGTCGAAGTAGGGGTCGGAGAAGTCAAAGACCAGGCGGCGTTCGTCGGTGATCGACATGCCGGCGATCACACCGTCGACCTGGTTGGACTGCAGGGCCTGCAGCGCGGCGTCGAAGCCGAGCGAGCGAATCTCCACCGTGAAGCCCTGGTTTTCGGCGACGGCACGGATCAGGTCCATGTCGATGCCGACCAGTTCACCGTTCTCGCGGTACTCGAACGGCGCGAAGGTGGTGTCGGTGCCGATGACGTAATTCTCACCGGTGTCGGCGACGGATGCCTGTGGCGAGCTGGCGGCGGCGGCGCTGACGCCGACGAAACCACCGGCAAGGGCGACCAGGGCGGCAACGGCGAGGGTGAATTTTCCCGCCCGGGAATGGTGAGGTGTGCGCAAAGTGGAACCATTTCTAGTCGTGCGTGAGGAACCGCAACCTTCTCGGCCGGGCAGCGGCAGGACGGGGTTCTCGCGCCGAACGACGGTGACCTGTCAGCGGCGGATGCGACACACCCTGCCGAACGAGCCTACCGTGGGCCCCACTGGTGCCCGCCCGCGTCGCGCCGTGCTGGACCGCCCTCACACCTGAGTTCAGGCCTTGAGCCGGTATGGCGAGCCGAGCATCAGCGGTGACTTGCTGCGCAGCCGGATCGGCTTTCGCGCCGGGTCGGCGGCCGCGGGCGGGATTAGCCAATACGTGTCGACACCCGCCGTTCTGGTGCGGGTCACCGTCCAGCCGTCGTTGTGCAACCGCAGGTGATCGGGCGCGCAGAACATGATGCCGTCCGCCAGATCGGTCAGCCCGCCCTCCGCCCAGCCATCAAGATGATGCGCTTCGGTCCAGCTGGGCGGTCTTAGGCACCCCGGCATCATGCAGCCGCCGTCGCGAATGGCGAGGGCGATGCGCTGCTCGGAGGTGAACAGTCGTTGCTGCCGGCCGACGTCGAGAATGGCCCCGCGACTGTCGGTGAAGAGCGTGGTGAACGGCCCCGTGCAGATCAACCGGTCGATGGTCGTGCGGGGCACCGCTTCGCTGGTGCCTTCGATGAAGCCGGTGAGCTGAACGAGACCAGTCGGGCGTTCCGGCCGCAGGATCAGCGGGCTCGCAGCACGGACGGGTGCTGCCGGGGCTGGAGCAGCCGGACCGCTCGTGCCCGGGCCGGGGTCGGCCGGGGCGTCGTCGACACTGACCACGATCTTGAGGGACGGCTCGCGGTGAGTGACAACCATCATCGGGTCAGCCGCTGCCGCCACCCGGAGTGCCTCCATCAGTCCTTCGGCGAGGATCCGGTCGGTGGGGCGCGGGTCGTCCATCAGTGCCTTCGCCCAGGCCTGGCCTTCCTCGCTAGTGAAGCGCGGTCCACCCAGGCGGGGGCCGGCGACCTGCCGCATGAAGTCACGGAAGACGCTGCCGTTCTCCGGGTCCAGTTCAAAGTTGCCGTGCAGCATGCCGTCGGGCTTGTCCCACACCCGCAAGAATTGCCGGGCCTTCATCGCCGCCGATCGGGAAGCGATACCGGCGGTGTCGATGCGGTCGCGCAGGGCTCGGGCGGCTTTACTCGCCTGATCGGTGTTCAGTGTCACGGCCTCGGGGATGAACCCGGCCAGGGCCTGGGTCAGGTCCTCGGTGGAGACTCCGGGGGCGGGTTCGCCGAGCCCACGACGGATCGCGGCCGCGGCAGGGGTGCTGAGCACCCCTGTGCTGACCGCATCGCCGAGTTCAGTGAACCAGGGCGCGGGCTCTGGCGCGCTTTCGGGTTCGGGCGGCAGGTCGATGTCCCCAGGTTCGGGGCTCCCGGCCTGGTCGCGTTCCCGTTCCCGGCGCTGCCGGTCCTGCTCCGCAGCGGCCTCCTGGCATCGGCGGGCGGCATCCGCTTCGACCGCCATCGTGCCGGCCTCGATCAGGGTGCGGGCCTCGGCCTTGGAGATGCCGCCGCCGCCGCTGAGGCCCTGCAACATTGCCTCGGCATTCTGGTAGCCCTTGCGACGGGCGAGGCCCTCGCGGCCCCGAGTCCACACGGAGCGGCGGTCGATGTTGGCCGACGACACGGCGAGGCAGCTGGTGACCCGGCGATGGAAGCGGAAGAGCGCTTTTTGGGCGGCCTCTGCCTCGTCGTCGGTCAGCTCCGAGAACAGCGCCGCGGAGAGCGGGGACCGGTCAAGGATGCCGGTCAATTCGTTGAGTACACCGTCGATGGTGGTCATGAGAACAGTGAATCAGCAACCACTGACACTGCGGGCGTGCGCGGCCTCAATCGCACCGTCGGCGCACGTCAACTGTCGGATCCGGATTCACCCCTGCCGGGCCACGGCCTCAAGGCGCTCCAGGTAGGCCCGCCACGACGCCACGTCCCCGGGCGGAAGATTACTGGCGTCGGCGCGTAGCCCGACGGTGCCGTCGATGAGTTCGCGCACAATGTCGGCGTGTCCGGCATGGCGTTGTGTCTCCGCGATCATGTGCAC
>JBBQYN010000158.1:0-6025 GCA_038208655.1 Actinomycetales bacterium | reverse complement strand
GGGCTCACGTCGACAACCGACGAGCTGATGGCGATGGCCGTGATCACCCCGATCGGGCTCAGCAGTGGGTCGATGGCGATCGGGGTGACCAGCGGGCTGATCACGCTCAGCGTGCCGGTGGTCGACGCGAAAGCCGAGACGATCGCCACGACGTAGCTCGTGACCAAGGCTGCGAGGGAGCTGTTGCCCAGTCCGGCGATGCCGTTCTGCAGTTCCTCGAGCGCGCCGATCGCTTCGAGCATGCCGACGTAGGTGACAATGCCGGTGACCAGGAGAATTGCCGACCACGGCATGCTCTCCACGGCCTTCTTCTGCACGCCGGAATTCACCACGATGAGGGCGAGGGCGATCACGAACGACGCGACTCCCACGTCCATCCCGATGACGGTCGTGAGCACGAGCAGGGCCACCAGCCCTGCCAGGGTGAGCACCCGGATCGGCGTGACCGCGACCTTGGTGGGCGCCGTCTTCACGGCACGGGTGAGAACGGATGTTCCCGCCCCGGTTCCCGACGCTGCGCCGGCGTCGCCGGTGCCAGCAGCCGGGCCGCCGCCTTCCGCGGCGGCATCCGTTTCTGCCGCCGAGCGGAGCCGGCCGCCCATCAGTTTCTGCGCGGCAGCGTAGGCGACAAGGGCCAGGATCGCGTTGAACAGGAAGCAGTACAGGAAGAGTTTGACCGAGTCCGCGCTGGCGCCGGCGTCATCGAGCATCACGTTGGCGAGCACGCCGAACGGGTTGACCGGTGAGAAGGCACCCGCGTTGGCTCCCTGCACGACCACGAGACCCATCGCTAGGGTACTGATGCCAAAACGGCTGCCGAGTGCCAGCGCAACCGGAGCGACGATGGCGATCGCCGCCGGGGTGAAGGCGCCGGCAGTGGCCAGTACCGCGGTGAGCAGGAACATCAGCACGGGCACGAGAAACTTGCGATCTCCGGCGAGGCGTTCCGCCCAGTAGGCGAGCAGGTCAATGGTGCCGTTGATGCGCACGATGGCGAACAGCAGCGTGGCGCCCACCAGAATGAAGAACAGACCTGAGGGGAATTCGCTGATCACCTCCGCAATGGGCAGCCCGGCCACGAGGGTGCCCACGCCGAAGGCCGCCACGAGGGCGATTAGCCCGGCGTTGATCTTGGTGAACGAGCCGATTGCAAAGGCCGCGATCAGAATGAGAAAGGCAAACAGTCCGACGGACATGCGCGCGCCCTACGCGGTGACGGCGGCGAGCGGAACCAGGGCCCCGGCCAGAAGCCGACCGGCGTTCGGGATCGCCGGGGTGTGACCCAGGGCCTGCAGAATTTCCCAGGTCGTGGCCGTCGCCGCGGTGATCACCGGGATGCCGAGCTCGTCTTCGACCGCCTGCACGGCGGGAAGGGAGGGCATCTGCACGCATGCCGACAGCACGATCGCGTCGGCTCCGTCGCGCTTGAGGTTGCGGGCCAGTTCGGGCAGGTTCATCGGATTGAGGCATCCCACGGCCAGGTTGTCTGCGACGCCGAGGCTCACGGTGTCGAGCACCTCGATACCCGCGCCCTCGATGTAGTCGCTGACCATCTGGGTGAGCGGGGCCAGGTACGGGGCCACCATCACCACGCGGCGGGCGCCGATCTGGTGCAGGGTGCGCACGAGCGCGCCGGCGCTGCTGGTGACCTCGGCCGGATGCCCGTTGGTCACGGCCGCTTGCCGGATCACGTTCTCCGCCGGGTCGTGTGCGTTCGGGCCCTGCGCCATAACGGCCACGAGGCAGGCGTAAGCGATCACGTCGACGTCGGCGTCGGATACAGCTGCCGCGCAGTCTGCGGCCTTCGCGGCCATGGCCAGCAACTCTTCGGTCGTGACGTTCTTGAGTGCGGCCCGAGCCGAGTGGAACGTGTAACGGTGGCCGGTCGCTTCGGTCTGCCGACGGAACAGCTCCGGAAGCTCGGTCTCCATGGTGGTGTTGGAGCTCGGAACGATGAGTCCGATGCGCGAAGAACCGGGCCGCTGGGCATCCGTCGTCGCGTCTGTCGTGAGGGTGGGCAGCGTCATTGGGTTCTCCACGTCGTTGTGTACCGGAGGGAGCCGGATCTCCAAACCCATTAGGCAGGTTGTGATCCCATCATGTGGGTTATTCTGGGTTCTGTCAAGAACGCGGACCGGGACCGGTGGTGCGCCGCCCTAGGCTGAGAGAACGCCGCCCGCCGTGAAGAAGGAGCACCGATCGTGTCCACTGAACAGGTCGCAATGCGCTCGCCGACGCTGGTGCTGCACAAAATCACCGAAATTCTGAACTGTTTTCGAGTGGATGCCCCCGAGCTCACCCTGCAGCAGTTGATCAAGAAGACCGGTCTGCCCTCGAGCACCTGCCAGCGACTGGTGCAGGACATGGTGCACGAAGGACTGCTCGACCGGGATCGCGACCGGTACCACATCGGTATCGCCATGGTGCGGTGGGCCGCCCCGGGAACCCTGGGCCTTGACATGGTGCAGCTGGTGAAACCCGTGCTGCAGGACCTGCGCGACGACACCGGCGAAACGGCCTGCTTCTACGTGCGCGACGGGGCCTTTCGCACCATCGTGGCCGTAGCCGAAACCCGTCACGTCGTGATCCGGCCGTTCATGGTGGGCATGGTGCTGCCGCTGCACGCCGGCGCGCCCGGCAAGGTGTTCCTCGGGTTTGACCCCGAGGCCCGCTCGGCTGTGGAGCACTCCCACCTGACGACGTTCACCGGGGCCACTCCGGCGAACATGGCCACGCTCGACGAGCAGGCGGCCACCGCACGCAGCCAGGGCTTTTATGCCGCCTTCGGCGAGCGTGACCTCGGGGTCGGAAGCATCAGCGCCCCCGTCTTCACGCACACCGGCGACCTCGCCGGGGCCGTGGGGCTGGGTTTTCCCACGCAACGGGTCACCCCGAACGACGTCGACCGGCTTGGCCCCGTGGTGGCCCGGGCCGCTGCGGAGGCCAGCCGAAGGTTGGGATACGACCCCGCCGTTCGCGGCGACCGCGCGCTGTAGCCGACGGCCCGGCGCGTACGGCCGTCACCGACGCATACCTGTTGGCCGTGCCGCCCGCGCCGCGGCGGCAGGGTCAGAGCCGGTCGTCACCCGCGAGAATAGCGTCGAGCTGCCCCATCGCTTCGCGCATGCCCTCTTCCATGCCCATCTCGAACATGGCCTCGAGCTGCTCCGGACTCGTGAAGGTGCTCACGACGGTCATGCGCGTGCCCCCGCCGGACTCCTGAAGCGTGACATGCATGCGGGTTGAGCCGATGTCTCCGGAAGGCTGCCCGCTCTCGTCGGCGAAGCCGTCTTCCACTTCCAGCCGAGTCGGGCGTTGCAGCGCGTGGATGGCCCAGAAGCCGTGCACGGCGTCGCCGTCGGGGCCGGGGCCGGTCATGGAGTACGTCGACCGGCCGCCGGGCACGAAATCGTGCCGGGTGAACGTGGCCGGCCAGGTGGGCGGGCCCCACCAGCGTTCCAGCTGACGCGGGTCCTCCCAGGTCTGCCAGACCCGGTCGGGGCTGGCCTCGAGGTCGGCCACGAACGTGAGCGTGAGCGCCTCCCGGTCGGTGACGGAACTGACGACGGTCATGGTGGTCTCCTTGCCGAGTCGGTGATCTTCACCGATAAGGATTCCACCGATGTCGTCGGCCCGCTGCCCCCAACCGCGTCGACCCCGCTTACTTGGCCGCGAGCAGCCGTTCGACGCGCGGCTTGACCTCGGTGGCCAGCAGCGTGATCGACTCGAGCAGGTGTTCCTGCGGCAGTCCGCCGTGGTCGCCCTGAAAGAAGTGCCGCATGTGACCGAGGTGGCGGTGCAGGTCCACGATGCGTTCGGCGACGTCGTCGGGGTCGCCGATGTAGTAGGCGTTGGGCGCGTCGACCTGGGCGAGGTATGAGGCGCGCTGCGGCGCGGGCCAGCCGCGCAGTCGGCCCATCTCCACGTTCAGGTTCACCCAGCCCGGGTACATCCGCTCCACGGCTTCCTTCTTGGTGGGGGCCACCAGGCCGAACGTGGCCACGGACACCTTGATGTTCTCGCCGGTGTGGCCGGCCTGCGCGGCGGACTGCCGGTACAGGTTGGCCAGCGGCGCGAACCGGTGCGGCTGCCCGCCGATGATGGCGTACGCCAGTGGCAGGCCGAGCCGGCCGGCGCGGGCAGACGACGGCGCGCTGCCGCCGGTGGCGATCCAGATCGGAAGCTGGCCCTGCACGGGGCGCGGCACGACGTCGAGCTGCGGCAGCGACGGGCGGGCCGTGCCGGTCCAGGTGACGTTCTCGGTGGCGCTGTTGTTCAGCGCCAGCAGCAGGTCGAGCTTCTGCGCGTAGAGCTCGTCGTAGTCGTTGAGGTCGTAGCCGAATAGCGGAAAGGTCTCCACGGATGACCCGCGGCCGGCGGTGATCTCGATGCGGCCGCCGCCGGAGATGGCGTCTGCGGTGGCGAACTGCTGGAAGACCCGCACCGGGTCATCCGTTCCGATGATGCTCGCGGCGCTGCCGAGCTTGATGCGGGTCGTGGCGGCTGCAGCGGCGGCGATGATCGCGCCCGGCGAGGAGGCCGGCATCGACACGGTGTGGTGCTCCCCCACGCCGAAGTAGTCCAAGCCCACCTTGTCGGCGTGCACGATGGCGTCGAAGAGGTTCTTGATCGCCTCCGTGGTGGAGCGCGAGCTGCCATCGGGGTTGAGCTGGGTGTCGCCGAAGCTGTAGGCGCCGATTTCCAAGGTGTTCTCCGTTACGTGAGGGGTGAAAAAGCTGGGGCGGCCGGGCTCAGGCCGCGGCCGTGAGCCCGGATGCTCCGCGCAGCAGAGCGCGCAGCCCCGCCGCCTGGTGACTGCCGGTGAAAATCTCGGTGGCCGGCTGGAACGCCCGGCCGGCGGCGAGCGGCCCGGCGTCGACGGCGTCGTAGCCGAGCCGGTCGATGAACTCTGCCACGAGGGCCTTGGCCGCGGCATCGTCGCCGGCCAGTGCGAGCGCCCGGCGCTCGGCGTGGCCGGCGGGCTTGTCGTCGTCTTCAAGCTCGTGGTAGCCGATGTGATTGAGCGTCTTCACGACCCGGGACTGCCCGAGCAGTTCGGCAACGATCTCACTCGTGGTGCGGGCGTCCCTCTCGAAATCGTCGAAGACGCCGTCGACGGGGGCCCAGTAGTTCATCACGTCGATCACGACACGGCCCGCCAGGTCGTCGGGGTTCAGAGTGCGGTATTTGTGCAGTGGGATCGCGACGATCACGAGGTCGGCGGCGGCCGCCTCGGAAGCTTCAACGGCGATCGCGCCGGGCGTGACGATGTCGACCAGCAGGGCGTTGTCGGCGGCCGGTTGCGCGGTGGCGATGCGCACCCGGTAGCCGGCCTTGATGGCCTGACGGGCGATGGCCGTTCCCACGCGTCCCGCGCCCAGAATGCCGATGATCGGGTCGTTGTGCGTGCTCACGGCGTGACTCCTTCAGAAGATATGCTGTTGTACAGATCATATGCTCAGAAGAACATCTCTGCAACATCACGGTTTGCGGTACAGTGGCAACATGAGCACTCTCCGCGAACCCACGGTTTCGGCGCCGATTGCGGTGCCCGGAGACCTGGGCTGGAATCTGGCCATGGTGCTGCGCGGCTATCAGCAACGGTTCGAAACCGCCGTCGACGGCCTGCCCGGCGGGGTACGCGGATACCAGGTGCTGTCCACGGTGATTCACCGCGATCTGCCCTCGCAGCAGGCCATCGGGGCGCACCTCGCCATCGACCGCACCGTGCTCACCTACCTGCTTGATGGCATGGTCGAGGCCGGCCTCGTGGCCCGCATACCCGACCCGACCGACCGGCGCGCCCGCAAAATCGTGGCGACCGACGCCGGAACGCAGGAGCTGGCCCGCTACGAATCGCGCGTCGCCACTGCCGAGGCCGGCGTTCTTGCCGGGCTGCCCGGCGAGGACGCCCAGGCCCTGGCGGCCCTGCTCTGCACCCTCGCCACGAGCGTGCACCGGGCCGATCCGACCGCGAGCCCCTGCGAAGCGGTCGAGAAGCTCACCGAACCCTGAGGCCCGCCAA
>JBBQYN010000157.1:0-6056 GCA_038208655.1 Actinomycetales bacterium | reverse complement strand
AGATTCCGGCTCCGATCAGCAGGACACCGAAGAGGATGCTCAAAATTCGTCCGCCGGCGGCGCCGTGCGTGAAAAGCCCCCGCACGACCCGAATGACACCGCTGACCAAAAATTAGAGTCCGAACAGGACTGCCACCACGGCCAGGGTCGCAGCAGGTTGGCCGAAGACGATTATTCCCAGCACGATGGCCACGAGGCCGCTGATCGCCATGGCGACGCGCACACCGATGATCTCACCACGGCTGGACCGGGACGGGTCCAGGCCGAAGTCCATCATTGCGACCCCGGACCCGGGCGGGGCCTCATCCTGAAGAGACGTACGGGTGGATGCGGTTCGGGCGCGGGAATCTGACATGGCCGTTCTCCTCTCGGAAATTTAG
Source organism: Actinomycetales bacterium (assembly GCA_038208655.1). Taxonomy (GTDB): domain Bacteria; phylum Actinomycetota; class Actinomycetes; order Actinomycetales; family Microbacteriaceae; genus Cryobacterium. The sequence goes on along the minus strand of JBBQYN010000157.1, from coordinate 5,676 downwards.
GTGCCGACATCTTACTCTCCGGACTGTCACATGCACATAAGACTGTCACCTGCACATACGGATGTCCGCCCCTCGCGTCCGTACGGGACGTGAGGAGCGGAGGCCAGCTACACGGAAATCGACGAGCTGGGACTGAACAACGACGCGTCCCGACTGGCCGGGGTCATCGACCGAATCGAGGGCCTCCTCTCGAACGATGACGTGACCGAGTTGGCCGCCAGCCTCGAACCGGCCAGTGAGGAACGCCGCGAACGGGGGACCGCCGCCAGAACGGTCGCAGCCCGGTCCAGCCACGCCGGCTGGACACCATCGGCTGATCGGGCCGATCCGGTCGCCCTGCTGGAGGAGCAGAATCTCACCCGAGAGCCGGATCTGGTTCCCGTGCGGCACGGTCGCATGCTGGTGTCGCCGCTGACCTTCTACCGCGGTGCCGCCAAGATCATGGCGGCAGACCTACGCAGCACGCCTCGAGCCGGGCTGATTTCACAGCTGTGCGGCGACGCCCATCTGTCGAACTTCGGGGTCTTCGCCTCACCGGAGCGGGTGCTGTTGTTCGATCTGAACGACTTCGATGAGACGCTGCCCGGACCGTTCGAATACGACGTGAAGCGGTTGTGCGCCAGTTTCACCATCGCCGCTCACAACAACGGTTTCACCGCGGCGCAGGCGCGCGACGTGACCGCGACGGCCGTGCGGGTGTACCGCGAGGCCATGGCAGAGTTTGCGCAGATGACCACCATGGAAGTCTGGTACGCCCGATTGTCGGAGAAAGACGTTCTGGCAGCAATGAAAAACCTGATCAAAGCCGAAAAAGGCAAGAGGCAGAAGGTCGCCGAACTGGCCGGTCTGGTCGCCGAGCGCTCGGTCTCCAAGGCCCGCACCCGGGACAGCCTGCAGGCACTGGGCCAACTAGCCGAGAAAGTGGACGGCAGCTTCCGCATCAAGAGCCAGCCGCCGATCCTGATTCCGGCCCGGGAACTGGGGGAGGCCTACGGCATGTCCGCCGACGAAGTGCAGGAAACCCTGCAAAACCAGTTCCGGTCGTATCGCACGACACTACAAGCCGACCGCCGCCAGCTGTTGGAACGGTTTGAGGTCATCGACGTGGCCCGCAAGGTGGTCGGGGTCGGTAGCGTGGGAACCCGGGCCTTCATCGCGCTGTTGGAAGGGCGTGACCAGGACGACCCGTTATTCCTGCAGGTGAAAGAGGCCACGGCATCCGTTCTGGAAGGCCATCTGCCCAAGAGCCGTTTTCGCCTGCACGGTCAACGGGTGGTGCAGGGCCAGCGCCTGATGCAGGCGGCCAGCGACATCTTTCTGGGCTGGACCAGGGGAGTGCAGGAGAACCGGCACCTGTATTGGCGGCAGTTACGCGATATGAAGGGCTCTGCTCGGGTGGAAACCATGGGGGCGATGGGAATGGAGTTTTACGCGCGGCAGTGCGGCTGGACGCTGGCTCGGGCACATGCCCGGTCCGGGGATCCAGTCACGCTGGCTGCCTACCTCGGCACCGGCGACAAGTTTGACCGGTCGATCACAGATTTCCCCGAGCGGTACGCCGTACAGAACCAGCTCGACTACGTCGCCTTCGCGGCAGCGGTGCGCAGCGGCCGAGTGCAGGCCGAAGAGGGCGTGTAACGGGATGTTGCCGGGCGGGCCGGCTGCGTGATCGTCCCCGCTCAGGAACGGCTTGGTTATGACCGATAATGCACATTATGTCAAGTGAGATGTAATCTCATGGCGAGTAGGACGTTTCTGCGGTCTCCCTCAGGCGCTGTCACACGCCCTGAGACCGCCCGATGGGGCGGTCGGTCGCAGCCGGGTGACGAGAAGGCGGATGCTGCTCAGCGTCGCTCGCCCCCGCGGTGGATGACCATACCGAGTTCGTTGACTTTTTCATAGGCATCCCGGTCCCAGCCACCCGGATGGGGAACGGGACAGTTCAAAATGGTGTTGGGGGTGGAATGATCCAGGGTGTGTTCACTCATCGGGTGGCCGCAGACGGGGCACGCCGCGCGCTCCCCCGAGCTGGTCGAATCGGTCACTGTCTTCATGCGCTCACGATACGCCGATTTGCTTGTGACGTCACCCCTGTGCTATAAGCCCGCGCCACGCAGGGCTCAAAGCTCGCCGAATCCGGATTCGATCAACTCGGCCAGGGCCTGCACGGCCTGGTGCGCCTGCTCCCCCGACGCCACGAGTTCGACGGTCCGCCCGGTGGCCAGCCCGAGACCCATGATGCCGAGCAGGCTGGTGGCGTCCTGGCCGTTCACGCTGATCTGGGCGTCGAAGGTGCTCGCCAGGCGTACGAAGTCCGCGGCCGGCCGGGCGTGCAGCCCGTCCCGGTTGACCAGGGTCACGGTGCGGGTGACCGTCGCGGGGTCGGCCGGTTCGGCGGACAGAGAATCGCCCCCGGGCGCGGCAACCTGGTCGCCCTCGAGTCGTCCGGCGGACGCTGCGGCGGCTTCGACGGCGGCGAGGTCTCCCCCGATCTCCGCCGCCACCGCGGCGGCCACGGCGCCTTCCACGAGCGGAGCGTCCACGATGCGCACCCGTTCCTGCGCCGCCTCATCGAGCAGGTCCCGGGCCACCTCTGCGGTCAAGACCGCCGAACCCAGGTCGCAGAGCACGACCACCCCTGCTCCGGTGTCGGCGGTTACCAGCGCGGCGGTGATCTGGTCGAAGCTGGTTCCGAGGCCACCGTCATCCGTTCCTCCGGCTCCGACCACGCTCACCCGGGGGGCCATCTGGCCCGCCAGCTGCACCAGGCCGCGCGCGATCTCGGCGCTGTGTGAGACAACCACCAGGCCGACCAGGCCCGCCGTCACGACCGGTCCCCATCGGCCGCGTGCCGTGCGGTGACCGTTGCCGCTGCCCGCAGCATCAGCGTCGTCGACTCGGCGCCGGGGTCGCGGTGGCCGATGGCGCGTTCCCCGAGGTAACTGGCCCGGCCCTTGCGCGCCACGAGAGGCTCGGTCGCGATCGCGCCCTGGGCGGCGGCGTCGGCGGCGCTTGTCCACAGGGCCACCAGGTCGGTGTCGTCGGAGCTGTCGAGGCGGGCGGCGTCCACGGCGGGAGTCCAGGAGTCGATCATCGTCTTGTCCCCGAGCTCGGCCTTGCCGCGCAGCACGATTCCGTCGCGGGCGGCGGTCAACAGGGCAATCACTTCGGTACGGCCCAGCTGCGCGGCCGTCCCCACGGCTACGGCAGCTTTGAGGAACGCGGTGCCGTAGAGCGGCCCGGCTGCTCCTCCCACCGTGGAGATGAGGGTCGTGGCCACCAGTTTGAGCACGTCCGCGGGGGACGCCGTGGCGGGAAGGTCGACAAGCTTGCCGACGACGGCGTGAAAACCCCGGTTCAGGTTTTCGCCGTGGTCACCGTCACCGATGTCGCGGTCCAAAGTGTTGAGGTGCTCCCGATTCTCCCCGATGACCCGGGCACTTTCGGTGATCCAGTCCCGGGCCCAGGTGCCGTCCAGCTGCGGCATCGTCTACCGTCCCCAGCGCAGCGCGGCTGTTTCCACCGGGGCATCCCACAGCTCCAGCAGCTCATCGTCGAGTTGCAGCACCGAGATCGACATTCCCTGCATGTCCAGCGCGGTGGTGTAATTGCCGACCAGACTCCGGACCACGTCAATGTTCCGTTCCGCCAGGGCCTCGGCGGCGCGGCGAAAGGCGATGTAGAGCTCCACCTGGGGGGTGCCGCCCATGCCGTTGACCAGCAGCAGCACGCGATCGCCGGCGGCGAAGGGAAGGTCTTCGAGAATAGGCTCGAGCAGCCGGTCGACGATGGCATCGGCCGGCTCCAGGGGCAGCCGCATACGGCCCGGTTCACCGTGAATGCCGATCCCGATTTCGATCTCATCGTCGGCGAGCGTGAAGCTGGGCACGCCGGCGTGCGGCACGGTGCAGGCGGTCAGGGCCACTCCCATGGTGCGCACCCGGGCGTTGACCTTGTGGGCCACGGCCGTCACGGCGGCAAGGTCATCCCCACGTTCAGCGGCAGCGCCGGCAATCTTTTCCACCAACACCGTTCCCGCGACGCCACGACGCCCGGCCGTGTAGAGCGAATCCTTCACCGCCACATCGTCATCGACGATGACGGTACTCACCTCGACACCCTCCAGACCGGCCAACTCAGCGGCAGTCTCGAAGTTGAGCACGTCGCCGGTGTAGTTCTTCACGATGTGCAGAACTCCCACTCCCCCGTTCACGGCGAGAGTCGCGGCCACGATGGGGTCCGGGGTCGGTGAGGTGAAAACCGGGCCGGGTACGGCCGCGTCGAGCATGCCGACGCCCACGAAGCCCGCGTGCAGCGGCTCATGGCCACTGCCGCCTCCGCTGACGATGCCGACCTTGCCCGCGACAGGGGCGTCCTGACGCACCACAAAGATCGGATCGTGGGAGACGCGCACGAGACCCGGGTGGGCCGCCGCGAACCCGGCGACAGCTTCGGAGACGACGTCCTCTGCATCATTGATGAGTTTCTTCATGATCAACCCTTCGTTGGTGTTGCCGTGAAGCCGCACACGGCGGCCGAGAGCAGCAGCGCGGTCAGAGACTCTGCTGCGCCCGCACTGGTGCTGTCTTCAACATACGCGCCGCACGACAGCCTAGTGAACCGAAACCGGTTCCGGCCAGCGAAAAGATCGAACTGATTCCCGCCTCCTTTGCTATTCCCCCTGACTACTCCGCCGCGCTAAGGTGATGCCACCGTTCACCGTTGAAGGGGCATCTGGGCTTCTCCCGGTCGAACCGAAAGGACATCGTGGATAATCTCGGAACTGTCTTCCTCTCGGAGGTCGTCGGCACGGCGATGCTGATTCTGTTGGGAACCGGCGTCGTCGCCAACGTCGCCCTCGCCAAGACCAAGGGGCTCGGCGGCGGTTTTCTCATGGTGACATTCGGCTGGGGCTTCGCCGTCTTCGCCGGTGTCATCGTGGCCTACAACTCCGGTGCCCATATCAACCCCGCCGTGACCTTGGGCCTCGTGGCCTCAGGCGCCACGGAATTCGGTCTCGGAGTGCCGGTCAACATCACATCCGTTCTCGTCTATATTTCGGCACAGTTGCTCGGAGCCTTCATTGGCGCCGTGCTGTGCTGGCTGGTGTACAAACAGCACTTCGACAATGAACCGGAGCCCGCCAACAAGCTGGGCGTCTTTTCGACCGGTCCGGCCATTCGTAGCTATGGCTGGAACCTGGTCACGGAAATAATCGGCACCTTCGTGCTGGTCTTCGTCGTCATCGCATTCGGTGGTGGGCGACAGGGCGACGGCGGCCTCGCCGCCCTCGGCGCGCTGCCGGTTGCCATCCTCGTGATCGTCATCGGCACATCGCTCGGCGGACCGACCGGGAACGCCATTAACCCCGCCCGTGACCTCGGCCCCCGGATCGCACACTTCATTCTGCCGATCAAAGGCAAAGGCTCCTCGGACTGGTCCTACTCTTGGGTTCCGGTTGTCGGTCCGGTCATCGGCGGAGTGCTCGCCGGGTGGGCGTCGTTCGCGCTCCTGCCGATCATGTAGCGGTGATCATCTACGCGCCGAGCAGTTGACTGACCGCTCTTTTCTTATCCGCACCACTCCAAGGAGGAACACCAGTTATGTCTGATTACGTACTCGCCATCGATCAGGGCACCACGAGCTCCCGGGCGATCATCTTCGACAAGGCGGGTT
>JBBQYN010000156.1:0-6061 GCA_038208655.1 Actinomycetales bacterium | reverse complement strand
CCCGGGTGCAACGTTCCCGCGTACTGGACACAGATTCATCACGTGACGCCCTGGCGACACGACAAACACACCGAGATCGACAATGGTGTCTGCTTGTGCCGGCGGCATCATGCGGAGATTGAACAGTCCGGGTGGCAGATCATGATGAACCGAGGCAGACCCCTGGTGCGCGGGCCGGTGTGGGCCGACCCGAGCCAGACGTGGCGGCCCGCGCAGACGCACCGCGCGAATCGGCCGGTCAGCGTCTGAAGCTCGTTGCGAGGTTCCCCTCAGGACGCCTGAAGCGCGCGAGCCGTGAGGGCTCGTTCGCGCATGGCGAGGAAGAGCGGAAAGGTGAACGCGAACGCCGTCAACCCCGACAAGGCCACGTAGAGCCAGGCCCGTTTCATTCCCAGCCGGCGAGCCTCCACGATGATCAGGATGCTGCCGGCCACCGCCACGACCAACAGGTCCACCGTGAGAGATGACACCGCGGGCCCACTGCCCACCCAATCCCCGATGAAGTTGCTCGCCTGCACGATCGCCAGCGCGTTGAAGATCCAGGTGCCCACCAGCCCGGCCACGCTCAGGCCGAGGTAGACGAATGCCAGCGGAGTCCAGTGTTGTGTCATGGCCCTATTCTGGGCCACCCCGGCTCAGCAGCGCCATCTAGTCGGCCGGGCCGGCCGTGAGGGTGACCGGAGCGGTCTGCGCGGTTCCGGCAGCCGTGACCCAGGCCAGCGTGACCGTGTCGCCCACGTCATAGCCCTGCAGAACGCTCGACAGGGAGTCGGCCGTGACCGAGGCTCCGTTCACACTCGTGATGGTGTCGCCCACGACGACTCCGGCTCCGGCTGCGGGGCCGCCCGCGACCACCGCGAGGGTCTGCGCGGCGCCGGCAGTACCGCCCACGGCAACGCCGAGGAACGACGGGTAGCCGATGGTGATGGTGCTCGATTCCACGCCGGTTCTGATCTCGGCCACGGTCGCGAGGGCCTTCTCGATGCTGATGGCGTAGCCGGTCACGTCCGCGGTGCCTGATGAGGCAGCGGTGTTGATGCCGATGACCTCGCCGTCGGCGTCGAGAAGCGCACCGCCGGAGTCACCGGACTGAATGTCGGCGTTGACCTCGATCAGGCCGGTCAGGGTCTCGGCGTTGGACCCGTCAGCATTCTGCGCGGTGATCGACTCGTCGAGCCCGGTCACGGATCCGGCGGCGGCACTGAGCACGCCGGTCCCGCCGGCGTTGCCGACACCGGTGACGGCGTCGCCGAGGGCCACGGCGTCGCTTGTGTCGAGGGCGGCCGGGGTCAGGCCCGAGGCATCCGCCAGCTGGAGCAGGGCGATGTCGTCACTCGCGTCGGTGCCCACGACCTGAGCCGAATAGCTCGCTCCGGTCGACGCCACGGTCACACGGATGGCCGTAGACCCGTCGATCACGTGATTGTTCGTCAGGATCAGGCCGTCGCTGCTGAGAATCATGCCGGTGCCGGCGGCGGCGGCGCTCTCGTAGCCCAGTTGCGTCTCAATCAGCACGATACCCACCGACTGGTCGGCCGTGGCGGCGGCGGAATCCAGGGTGGTCGGGCCCGCAGCACTGCCGGGCGCGGTCGCGGCGCTGCCGCCGGGGTAGGTCGCCGCGCCGCCGCCCAGGGGTCCCGGCCCGAAGCCGCCGGCACGGCCGAAGCTGCCCGGTCCTCCGTTGACCCCGGCGGCGGAGGCCGCCTGGGTTGCGGCAGTGGCGGAGCCGATCTGCTGACCGATCAGAACGCCCGTTCCGGTGAGCCCCACGGCGAGCGCCAGGGCGGCGCCGACGGCCACGAGCGTGCGTGCCCGGCGGCGGGGCAGTAAGGGGGCAGCAGGCATCCACTGCAGGTTGGGCTGCCCGATGGGAGTACGGGGAAGCGAGGGCCCCACCTCGTAGACGACGAAGTCTTCGGAGTGGTCTCGATCATTCGGCTGACTCATTCCGGCTACCTTCCCTCAGGCCCCCGGCGACGGCCGGTGACTGAGATTGAGTGAAGTCGATGAGCCTATGAGCCTGCTATCACCAAGACCGACGAGGGCTGTGAGTGCGCCGCACCGGACAGTCCGCGCGTCAGGCGCGGGCGAGCAGGTACCCGGTCACGGTGCGCCAGTCCGGAAAGTCGGGCGTGAGAAAGCGGATGGTCTCACCCTCGAAACCGTGGGCGTCGCGTGCAGTGTGGTCGTCGACCAGAAATTCGCCCCGGTTCAGCCCCTTGTGATGCGACAGGATGAGGCGTTTATAGGCCGGGGTGCCTTTCTCCGCCCCGAGGTGCTGGTGCACCCACTCCAGTTTGTTCTGCCAGGCGCTGGCGTTTCCCCAGGGCGGCGTCGAGAGAATGTAGGTGTCGAAGGCCTGCGCGAGCGTGCAGAAGGCTTCGATGGCGCCGGCCATGGGTTCCATCCGGGCGTAAATGCCCGGCACCTCGTTGAGGCGTTTTTCGAAACGGATGTACTCGGCATTGGTGAGTCGGTCGATGCCCGACTGCACGTTGACGAGGGTGTTGTCCAGGTCGATGTACAGAATCTTTTTCTTTGTCATGCCGCTCTCCCTGAATACACCCGCCCTGGTGAGTTCTGCTTGAGACTGACAGGCGGTGGCGACGGGGGCAATCCCCGCCGCTACCCCCAAACAGGGCTGAATCCGGCGAGAATACGCTTCCCGGGCTGATCCGCATGATTTCGCATAAAAACGTAGCTTTTCGGCGCCGCGCGTCAGTCGGGGGTGACGACCTCGCTGTAGCCCTGGTCGGTCACCCGAATGCTCAGTCGCGCCGCGATCTGCTCCTTCATCGATTCGACGTGGCTGATCAGCCCGATCGTCCGGCCGCCGGCGCGCAGCGTGTCGAGGGTGCCCATCGCCGTCTCCAGGGTCTCCCCGTCGAGGGAGCCGAATCCCTCATCCACGAACAGGGTGTCGAGGGTGACCCCGCCGGCCTGCGCCGACACCACCTCGGCCAGCCCCAGCGCCAAAGCGAGCGAGGCCAAAAACGTCTCTCCGCCCGAGAGGGAATGGGTTGCGCGGGCCCGCCCGGTGTGTTCGTCACGAATGGCCAGGCCGAGGCCCGACTGGGCGCCACGAAATTCCGCACTGTCATCGTGTTCGAGGGTGTAGCGCCCGCTGGTCATGGTGCGCAGCCGCAGGTTCGCAGCCGCCACGATCTCTTCCAGCTGCGCGGCCAGCACGAACGTTTCCAGGCGCATCCGCTTGGTGTTGGGCTCATCGCCGTGCACCACGTCGGCCAGCTGGCGCACCTGCCGGTGTTCCACCCGCAGGGCAGCGGATGCCGCGAAGCGATCATGTACGTCGGCCACCACCGCCGCCAGCTGGGTCGCTCGCTCGCCCAGCGCACTGTGCTCCGTGAGCGCGTCATCGCGGCGCTCACCCGCCCGCCGCACGAGCAGAACGGCCGGGGCCGGGTCGACCGGCTGCTCCGGCAGCCCGATCAGCTCGGCATCGGCGAGCGTGCTCGTGGCGGCGGCCCGGCCGTCGTCGTGGGCACGGATGCGGGCGACGCAGCGCTCTGCCTCTTCGGTGCTGAGTCGGGCGGCCAGGGCCTCGGCCGCATCGGCAAAGCCTTCCATGCTGAGCTGCTCGGTGGCTGCGTCACGGGCGTCCCGGTCGGCGTCGGCTCGTTCGCGACTGTGGTCGAGGGCGTCGAGCAGCGCGCCGGCGGCGTCCCGATCGGCTTCGAGGCGTTGGACCTGGTCGCCGACGCTCGCGAAGTCGCCCCGGTGCGCGGCGACCCGGTCCGCGACGGCCTGTCGCAGGCTGAGCAAGCCGGCGTGGGCGGTGACTGCGGCATCACGGCGGGCCCGCACGTCGACCAGCTCGGTCTGAGTGGTGGCCAGTTCCTGCTGGAGTGCTTCCCGCGCCGCCGCGAGGCCGGGCAGCTGCGCGGCGGCTGCGGCGGCGTCACGCTGGGCGCCGGTCGCCGCGCCCAGCATCTTCTCGAGCTCGTCGATGCCTGCCACGCCGGCCACGGCGTGCGCTGCGGCCAGAGCGTTGTTCACGGTCTGCACGGCCGAGTGTGCCGCGACGAGCACCTGCTGGCCGTCGGTCATCTGCATGCGGGCCGCGTCGAGGTCGGTTTCGGTCACGAGCGCGGTTGGGTCGCTGGCCGGATGCGGGTGCTCGGGTGAGCCGCACACCGTGCAGGGCTCACCGGGCACGAGCCGCGTCGCCAGTTCCACCGAGAATCCGCCGAACCGGGCGGTGAGCAGGGCCTCATAGTGCGCGGCGGCGTGGGTGTTCTGCACGCTCGCGGCGGCCTCCGCCTGCTGGGCGAGGCGCAGCTGCCCGGTTTGGCGCTGCACGGTGCGGGCCGCCAGCAGGGCCGCGTCGGCCCGGGCCCGCGCTCCGGCCGCGTCGGCACCGCGCGCCGCGGCGACGTCGGCCCGGGCCAGCTCGGCCTCGGCCGCACCCAGGTGCTGCGGCAGGGCGTCGAGCCGCCCCGTGGCGCGAGCGAGATCGGCCTCGGCGGCACGTTCGGTGCGGGACAGCCCGAGCAGTTGCACATCGAGCTCGGGCAGCCGGCGTTCATCACCGAGGGCGTCGTGCAAGGCGCCGATCCGGGCCAGCAGCGAATGCAACTCGGCCCGCACGACCGACACCGACTCCCCCGCGCTGCTTTCCCCGGCACCGTTGCCGGCACGGCCGTCGGTGTCGCCGATGTCGCCGGTGTCGCCGGTGTCGCTTGTGTCGCTTGTGTCGCTAAGCGCGCTACCATGCCAGCGCGCGCGGGCCCGGCCTTCCGCGGCGCGGGCGGACTGCAGGGCGGTGCCGGCCTGCTCGACCGCGCGCAGCTGCGGCCAGACCCGGGCGGCCCGGTCGGCCGCCTGCACCCGGGCGCGGTCCAACGCGATCAGCGGCTCGTCGGCGGTCAGCGCCGCAAGCCGCGCGCGGGCACCGTCACGGCGGCCCTGCCGGGTGCTGATGGCATCGATCTCCCGCTGACCCGCCACGGCTTCGAGCAGTTCCGCGGCGGCCCGCCCGGACTCCGCCGACGCGGAACGCACCTGCGCCTGCAGCGCCGCAAGGCCCGCCTCGAACCAGGCCGGCTCAGGCGCCGAGTCGGGTACGTCCTGGCGCATCTGGGTGGCAGCGGATGCCGCACGTTCGGCGATCGCGCCGGTCACGCCCGCGAGAGCCTCGTCGATGCTCTTGCGCCGCAGGATCAGGGCCGTTTCCAGCCGTTCGAAACGGGCGGTACCGAACAGGGTGCGCAACACGGTCCGGCGGTCGTCGGTCTTGGCGAGCAGGAACTTTTGGAACCGGTTCTGGGCCAGCAGGATCACCTGCAGAAACTGGTCCTCCGACAGGGGCAGAATGCGGGAGAGTTCGATGCCCACGTCCACGGGGCGAGCCGCGACGCCGACCCAGTCGTCGCCGCGGCGCACCTGCAGCACCGCGTCGGGGGCCGAGACGGTGGTGCCGCCGCCGCGTTTTTTGGGTCGCAGGTACCGCGGGGTGCGGTACAGCCGGTAGGCCTGCCCGCCGAGGCTGAAGTCCAGTTCCACGAAGGTGGGGTCGCCGGGGGCGCAGTGGTCGCTGCGCAGGGCCAGCTCGCCGCCGTCGAACCGGGGCACCCGGGCATAAAGCGCGAAGCAGATCGCGTCGAGAATGCTGGATTTTCCGGCTCCGGTCTTGCCGGTGATCAGAAAGATGCCGTCGTCGTCGAAGCGGGAGAAGTCGATGAGCTGTTCGTTCTTATACGGGCCAAATCCGGCCAGCCGCAGTCGGGTGATCTTCACGCGCCGACCTCCGCCCCGCGCGGCCGGTGCGGAAGCGCCAGCTCGGCGGGCTCGGCGGGCTCGGCGGGCTCGGCGGGCTCGGCGGGCTCGGCGGGCTCGGCAGCGTCGGCGTGCTGTTGTTCGGTCAGCAGCTCCGCGACCAGCCGGGCCTCGAAGGGGCTCAGCCCCACGCCGTTGCGCACGTACTCGAGAAAACCGGCGACGATCTCGGGGTCTGTTTTCGAGCGGATGCGGTCGCCATAGCTGGCCTCGTCGGGCGTCACGGTGACGTCGGGGCGGTGCTCGAGGGCCACACAGTGCGGGA
>JBBQYN010000155.1:0-6139 GCA_038208655.1 Actinomycetales bacterium | reverse complement strand
ACGTGAATTGCCCCTAAAAAGGATCTTTTAGGGGCAATTCACGTCGTCTCGCGGAGGGGGGCTAGGCGAGCATGCGGCGGCGACGCGCCACGAGCACTCCCGTTCCGAGCAGCAGCATCAGCCCGGCGAGCAGCGCCACCGGGGCCAGCTGGGCTCCGGTGTCGGCCAGTGCTGCGGCGGAAACTGCTGCACTGCTCGCGGCAACCACGGTGATCGGAATCGAGATGGACTCGAGGCCCGCGGAGCTGATCACGATGGTGTGGGGCCCAGCGGCGGTGGTCACCGGGATGCTCACCGTGACGTTCACGGCTCCGGATGCGGTGGCCGTGTAGGTGCCGAGGTGCACCGGGATGGAGTTGAGCGTTGCCGTGATGGACTGCCCGGCGACGAGGCCGGCCACGGAGATGGCGAGGTCGTCACCGGCCGTGACCACGCCGGCGCTCAGGGTGACCTCTGCCCAGTCGGCAACCGCCCCGGGGGTGGTGTTGGGCGTCGTGCCGGGGTCGACGGGGTCGACGGCCAGAACTGCTCGGCCGATGTCCGCCGGGTCAACGAGCGGGAACGTCTCGAAGTAGGCGACCGTGGCGGCGAGGTCGATCTGACCGGTGTCGGTGGAGTTGGCACCGGCGGCGAAGGTCGTGAAGTTGTCTCCTCCGGAGGCGAGGAACGAATTCGTCGCGACCGTGTAGGTCTCGGCCGGGTCGATCGGGACACCGTTCAGGGTCATCGCCACAATGTGCTCGCCGCGCGCGGCGGTCGGCTCGTACACATAGGAGAAGCCCTCCGAGATACCGAGGTGCAGCTTGGCGCGGGAGGAACCATCCGGCTGCCACTGCTCCTCGAGAATCTGGCGCAGCTGGGCTCCGGTCAGGTCGACCGTAACGAGGGTGTTGGCGAACGGCTGCACGTCGGCGACGTCCTTGTAGGTCACCTGGCCGTCGGTGCCGAAGAGCAGGTCTGCGCGAACGCCACCCGGGTTCATGATGGCGATCCGGGCCGGAGTGCCGCCGAAGGCGGCGTTGGAGGTGGCCCAGAGCTGAATGTCGGCGAGCAGGTTGCTCAGGCTGGATTCTGAGCCACGGTCGGCGCCGCCGGCGGCGCGGGTGATGTCGGCGCTGATCGCGCCGACGTTCACCGAGCCGGCCTCATCGGCCGCGACCTGGGCCTCGGCCACGATGGCCGCCACGGTCGGGTCGGCCGGGTAGAGCCCGGCCGTTCCGTCGTGCAGGGGCAGGATGGCGCTCTGCACAGACACGATCGACTTCGTGGCGCGGTCGACGGTGAAGGTGACCTGGTCGAGGTTCATGCCGTACTGGCCACCCTGAAGCACGGCACGTTCCACGTCGGACGGCGATCCGGTGACGGGGAAGGAGCAGTCGTAGGTGGAGTGCGTGTGACCGGAGAGAATCGCGTCGATACCCACGTCGGCCCCGCGTACGAGGTCGCCGTAGAGGCTGTCTTCCGTGGCGATGGTGGCGCAGTCGGTGCTGGCGCTTCCCTCATGCGTGAGGAGCACGATCACGTCGGCTTCGCCGTTGGCGGGGTCGCCGTCCTGAAGCTGCGCGGCAACGCGGTTGGCGGCCTCAAGCTGGTCGCCGAATTCGATGTCGGCGATGCCGCTCGGGGAGACCATGGCTGCGGTCTGCTCTGTGACCGTTCCGATGAAGCCCACGCTGACACCGTCGATCTCGGTGACCCAGTACTCGTCCAGGGCGGGGGTGTCGGTGCCGGCGAGGTAGACGTTGGCGCCGAGAGCGTAGCGCGGGTCGCCGTAGGCGGGGGTGACCCGGTCACGCAGGTCGGGCCAGCCGGCGTCGAATTCGTGGTTGCCCACGACGGATGCGTTCAGTCCGGCCGCGAGGAGCGCCTCGATGGTCGGCTGGTCCTGCTGGGAGAACGACGTGAACGTGGACGCGCCGATGTTGTCGCCGGCGGAGACGAAGACGGTGTTGGGGTTCTCGGCGCGCAGTGCGCTGACGGCTCCGGCGAGAACGGCGGCTCCGGCTTCGCGGTTGCCCGCGTTCTCGGCGATCCGGCCGTGGAAGTCGTTGATGCCGAGCACCTGAATGTCGACCGTGGTCGGTTGCGGGGCTGGCACGGTGCTGATGCCGAACAGTGTGGTGGTACCCGAAACCTCGTTGCCGACGGCGATCATGGGCTGGCCGGTGGCCGACTCGTCTGCGGAGATGAAGGCGAGGCCCTCGGGGCCGAGGTCTCCGGCTCGGGGCAGGTCTGCGACGCCGGTGCCGGCTTTCACGGACTGCTCCATCGAGACGCTGAAGTCACGGTTGTTGATGTACGTCGTGAACTCGGCAGCGGTCGGGTCGGTGATGTCGTAGACCATGATGCCGCCGACGCGCTCCAGGCCGATGAAAGCGTAGGTGCGGCCGTCGACCTCGCCGATGGTCATGTTCTCGGGCTCGGGGCCCTTGTCTTCACTGCGGCCTTCGAGGTTGGACTCGCTGTGGTTGGAGTTGAACCACTCGGGGTTGGCCGCGGCGGTGATCTGCTCGAAGTCGTCGCCGGAGTCGAAGATCTGCGCGCCGGCCGTGTCCCAGATGGAGAAGGAGCGCGAACCGAACGAGTAGAGCTCGTCGTAGCAGGTACCGTCAGCGTTGAGGCCGTTCTCGGTGCTCACGTTGAGACGGCCAAGGTCGGCGTCGCCGAGCTTGTCGGCGAGGGGGCTGGCGTCACAGACGGGCTTGAAGCCGTCGTCAACGAGATTCTTGGCGCGGGTGCCCTCCACGTAGGTGCCCCATTCGCGGGCGTCACCCTCGTTGGCGGTCACGAGGTAGGTCTCGTCGGCGTTGGTGCGGGTGTTCGTCGCGGTGTAGGCGTTCAGGCCGTCGGGCATGTAGATGCCTTTGAGGCCTTCGTACGTCTGGATGTTGATTCTCGGGGAGCCCTGGGGGTCACGGTCCGAGGCATCGATTCCGTTGCCGGGAACGCCGTGGTCCTGAAAGCCGAGCGGCCAGATCTCGGTGACCTCGGCCGTGGCCAGTTCGACGACGGCGACGGCGTTGGCTTCCTGCAGCGCCACGTAGGCGAACTCGCTGGCGGCATCGATGGCCACATATTCGGGTTCGAGGTTGGCCGAGACGCGGTTTTCGGGGCTCTCGCGGCCCTCGAGCACGTCGGGGCCGAAGATGCGCACGTCTTTGTGCAGCGGCTTGCCGCCGCCCTCCTCGAAGGCGTGGAAGTTCGCGGTGGCGACATCATTTTGCCGGGGCGCGCTGAGTGTGGCGGGGGCTGCCACGACACTCACGGAGCCTTCGGGATCGATGGTGAAGTCCTCGTTGGGCTCGCCCTCGTTGGCTGCGACGACGGTCGTGCCGTCGGGCGAGAAGGTCACCATGTCCGGCTGGGCGCCGACGGTGACGGCGCCCAGGACACCGTCGGTCAGCGCACCGTTAGCGGCCACGGCATTGGCGTCGAAGAACACCAGCCAGCCGGCATCCGTCTTGTTCGGGGCTTCAATGGCGATGGCGCCGAGTCCGTCGGCACGCACGGCGACGCCGTTGGCGGCTGTGCCGGCCGGGATGCTGACTCCGCCGCCGAGTTCGACGCCCGCAGCTGCGAGGCCGGCGACCTTGCGCGGGTTGTCGGGGCTGCTGATGTCGAGCACGTCGATGGCGCCCACGGCCGAGTTGACCACGAAGAGGCGCTGGCTGCCGGCGTGGTAGGTCACGACTTCGGCTGCGGAGGCGTCGAAGGTACCGGTCTCGAAGCTGCCCAGGGCGTTCAGCTGCAGCGCAGCCGTGTCGCTTGAGGCGGTGATGGGAGCGTCGACGATGGCGGCCGTGGCGGCCGGAACGACCATGCCGGTTGCGAGCACGGCACCGAGTGTGGCGGCGACGAAGGCGCGGTGGCGGCGCGCGCCCACACGATGGGTGCTGGCTTGCTGTGACGCGCCGGGCGGCGGCGCGGGCAGGTGGTGCGGTGCGGTCATGCGGGCATCCTCCAGAAGTACGGGCTGTGAGTCATGCGTACCGGGCCAACATGACTCACAGGTAAACATCAGGTTGACGTGTCGACGACCACCCTGCGCCGAGACGACGTGAATTGCCCCTGAAAGTGCCCCTACAGTACGCGCCACAGGGGCAATTCACGCTCCGTCACGGAGGGAGGCGGCCGCCTCTCGACGCGAGGGGGCAAAAGGCCTAGCCTGAGGTCAGATGCGGGTTCCATTCATAGCGGAGGACACCATGACAGCTCGGCCCACGGGTCGGCTCGCCCAGCGAGACGACGGTCTGTACCTCATGATCAACCGGCTGTTCACCCAGCCGATTGAGCGCGTCTGGGCGAGCATGACCCGACCCCGGGAGCTGGAAAAGTGGATCGGCACCTACACCGGAACGGCGGAATCCGGCGCGGTGCGGTTTCGAATGTCAGCCGAGCCTGACGCCAAATGGGAGTACGTCACGATTCTGAAGTGCGAACCCCCGCACCGGTTCACCGGAGATTTCGGCATAGGGATCGACGCCTGGCGCGCCACGTTCCACCTCGTGGAGGGTGACGGTCTCACCACGCTCAGCTTCGGTCAGCGGCTGCGCAACCGGGATGAAGCCTCCACCATGGGCCCGGGCTGGGACTACTACCTCGACCGGCTGGTGGCCGTGCACACCGGAGCCGCGCTGCCGCAGTGGGAGCACTATTACCCGGCCCACGCGCAGTTCTACAAGGACCTCATCGTGACGGCACCCACGCGGTAACGCCTTCGCGTCACCCGTACGGTTGACGCGCCCGCTACGGCCAGACGCTGGGGGCCGGCGCTCGGGTCGCCGGCATCGCGACGTCGGCGCTCCACTCCAACAGCCACGCCGGCACCGCGACCTCGTCGGCGTCCACGCCGAGGGCGTCGAGAAGCTCGGTGATGCTCACGGTGCCGCCGGTGCGTTTAAGGAAGCGACCGCGGATGAAACCGTGGGCGTAGATCTCGGGCCGGCCCGCGGCATCCGGTCGTACGAAGCGTTGTTCCACGTAGACGGCTTTGTCATCGAAGCCGAGGATGCGCGATTCGACCGTGAATCGCTGCCCGATCGTGAGGGACTTGCGAAAGCTGATGGTCTCGGCCACCACCACGGGGTACCAGCCCCGGGCCTGAAACAGGGCCCAGACACCGGTGCGGTGCAGCATATCGAAGCGGGCGATGTCCATGATCGACAGGTATACCCCGTTGTTCATGTGCCGCAGAATGTCCTGATCGGTGGGCAGCGTGATGAACCGGGTGCGGGCCACGTCGAAATGGCCCAGGCTCGGGCCGAAGCGGGAGATCAGCGAATGCAGAAGGGTGCGAAAGAACATGTGCATCGCACGATGCTAGCGGCTCGACCCGGTCAGAGTCGCCGGTCCCCGTCGGGGACCGGCCGCTGGTCGGCGCCGGTGTAGACCGACAGGGGACGGATGAGAGAGTTCGCGGCCCGCTGTTCTCTTACGTGGGCAGTCCAGCCGATCACCCGCGCGGCCACGAAGATCGGCGTGAACGTCGCCGTGTCGAAACCCATCACGTGATAGGTGGGACCGGCCGGATAATCCACGTTGGGCTTGATGCCGGTGCGGGCTGCCATGCCCTGCTCGAGGGCGTCGTACAGGGCGATCAGGTCCTGCCGGCCGGCATGCTGCAACAGGCCGACCATCGCCGCGTGCATGGTCGGCACGCGGGAGTCCCCGTTCTTGTAGACACGGTGCCCGAATCCCATAATCTTGCGCTTGCGGGCCAGCGCTGCCGCAAGCCACTCGTCGACCTGGTCGGCAGTGCCGATCTCGTCGAAGGTGTCCATGACGGCCTCGTTGGCGCCGCCGTGCAGCACGCCTTTGAGGGCGCCGATGGCCCCAGTCACCGCGGAATACACGTCGGACAGGGTGGAGGTGATCACCCGGGCGGTGAAGGTGGACGCGTTGAAGGAATGTTCGGCGTACAGGATCAGCGACACCCGGAAGGCGTCAGCGACCACGGGGTCGGCGACCTCCCCCAGCGTCATGTAGAGAAAATTTTCGGCGTAGCTCAGATCGCTGCGGGGTTCCACGGGCCCCAGCCGGTGGCGGCGGCGCTGGTCGTACGCGATCACGGCGGGCAGCTGGGCGAAGAGCCTGCGGGCGGCCCAGAGGGTGTGCTCGGCCGAGTCATCGGCGGCATCGG
>JBBQYN010000154.1:0-6150 GCA_038208655.1 Actinomycetales bacterium | reverse complement strand
ATCGCGACGATGGCGCAAAGGGTCTCCCAGACGCCTGTCCAGTTGATTCGGGCAAGGTAGGCCGAGAAGTCGGTCCAGATTGTTTCCCAGTTCATATTTTCCCAGTCTAGGCACAGCACCTCTGCGCAAAGCCTGAGGCCCAGTCACGCCGGAGCCGCCGGAAACACCTGAGGCCCCGCATCTGTTCAGGATGCGGGGCCTCGGTGTGCCGTGCAGCAGAGCGCTGCGGGCTACGCGTTACTGGCCGTCGCGCGCCTGCGCAGCGAGGGCACGTTCGACCCCGGCCAGGTTCTCGATGACCAGGCGGCGCAGCGCCACCGGTCCCGCGTTGGCGTCAAGCCAGGCGCGCGTCGTGATGACCAGCTCCGCGTTGGCCAACGGCGCCGGGTAGAGCCCGATCACGAGCTTCTCGGCGATCGAGAAGCTGCGGGCTTCCCAGATCGGCTGCAGCATGGCGAAGTACTGATCCACGAACGGCTCCAGCAGTGTGGTGTCGTTGGCTCGCAGAAAACCGGCGGCCGTGACGCGCACGATGGTGTTCGGGGCGGTATCCGAGTCGATCAGCGACGACCAGGCCGCCTGCTTGCCCGCGAGGGTGGGCAGCGCGGCACGGGCCTGCGCGGCCGACTGGGCGCCGGTCGCGGTGTTGTCGGCGGCCAGGGCCGCATCGATCTCGACGGTGCCGGCCTTGCCTCCGGCCACGAGAGCGATGAGCAGCTCCCAGGCCAGGTCGGTGTCGATCGTGAGGCCGTCGAGCGGCGCCGACCCGTCGTGCAGCGCGGCAACGGATGCCAGCTGGCTGGGCGTCGTGGCGATGCCCGCGAAGAACTTCACGAACTGGAACTGCGCGTCACTGCCGGCGTCGGCGTGCCGGGCCAGCGACCAGAGCGCGTCGCCGACCTCCTTCACGGTCTCGGTGCGGAATTCCTCCGCCACGTAGTACCTGGCGGCAAGAACGACCTGGCCGAGCACGGTGCGCAGCGTCGTCGACTCGGTTTCGGTCGCGACGTTACCGAGCACCAGCGTGATGAAGTCGCGCGGCGCCGTTTCGGCGTCCCGGGTGGCGTCCCACACCGAACCCCAGATGATGGCCCGGGCGAGCGGGTTCTCAATCGCGGCGAGGTTCTCCAACGCCACCTCCTGCGACGCGGCATCGAGACGGATCTTGGCGTAGGCCAGGTCGTCATCGTTGAGCAGCACCAGGGCGGGGCGGGCGCGTCCCACCAGCTGGGGCACATCCGTCTGGGTGCCGTCAACGTCAATCTCGACCCGGTGCGTGCGCACCAGGGCGCCGTCGACCAGGTCGTAGAAGCCGATCGCGAGGCGGTGCGGTCGGATGGTGGGGTAGTCGGCGGCGGCGCTCTGCAGCACCGTAAAGCCGGTGATCGTGCCCGTCGCATCGACGGCGATGTCGGGACGCAGGGTATTCACGCCCGCGGTCTCCAGCCACAGTTTGGTCCACTCCGACAGGTCCCGGCCGCTGGCGGCCTCCAGCTCCACCATGAGATCGCTCAGCTCGGTGTTGCCCCACTGGTGCTTCTGGAAGTACGCGGCAACGCCGGTGAAGAACTCGTCACGGCCGACCCAGGCCACGAGCTGCTTGAGCACGGAGCCGCCCTTGGCGTAGGTGATGCCGTCGAAGTTGACCAGCACGTCTTCGAGGTCGGTGATGTTCGCGGTGATCGGGTGCGTGGAGGGCAGCTGGTCCTGCTTGTAGGCCCAGCTCTTCTCCATCACGGCGAAGGTAGTCCAGGCTTCGGTCCACTCGGTGGCCTCGGCCGTGGCCATGGTCGATGCCCATTCGGCGAAGGACTCGTTGAGCCACAGGTCGTTCCACCAGGTCATGGTGACCAGGTCGCCGAACCACATGTGGGCCAGCTCGTGCAGCACCGTCACCACGCGGCGTTCCTTGATGGCATCGGTGACCTTGGACCGGAAGACGTAGGTCTCGGTGAAGGTCACCGCGCCGGCGTTCTCCATGGCGCCGGCGTTGAACTCCGGCACGAACATCTGGTCGTACTTGTCGAACGGGTAGGGGTAGTTGAACTTGCCCTCGAAGTACTCAAAGCCCTGACGGGTCTTCTCGAACAGGTAGTCCGCGTCGAGGTACTCGAACAGGCTCTTGCGGCTGAACAGTCCCAGCGGAATGACGCGGCCGTCGCTCGAGGTCAGCTCGCTGCGCACCACGGCGTACGGGCCGGCGACGAGCGCGGTGATGTAGCTGGAGATCGTGTGGGTGGGCGGGAAGGCCCAGGTCTTGCTGCCGTTGCCGGCATCCGTGGGTTCCGGGGTGATGGAGTTGGAGATGACCTGCCAGGCGCCGGGCGCGGTGACGGTGAAGGCGAAGGTGGCCTTCAGGTCGGGCTGCTCGAACACGGCGAACACCCGGCGGGAGTCGGGCACCTCGAACTGGCTGTACAGGTACACCTCGTTGTCGACCGGGTCGACGAAACGGTGCAGGCCCTCACCGGTATTGGTGTACTCGGCGTCGGCGACGACGGTCAGGGTGTTCTCGGCGGCCAGGCCATCGAGCTGAATGCGGATGCCGTCGCTCACGACGGCCGGGTCGAGCTCGCGTCCGTTCAGGGTCACGGAGTGCACGGTGCGGGTGATGGCGTCGATGAAGGTGGCGGAGCCGGGGGTGGCGGCGAACGTCACGGTCGTGGTGCTGGCGAAGAGCTCGGGTCCCTGGGTCAGGTCAAGGTTCACGGCGTAGCTGTGAACGGTGACGAGCGCAGCGCGCTCCTGGGCTTCGATCCGGGTGAGGTTTTCTCCTGGCAACAGGTTCTCCATTTCGGTTTCAGTGAGGGGGCGAAACGAGGCGCTTGTGGCGTCTTCGCCGAACAACCAGCCTACCGGCGAACATTTGTGCCCGCGCCGAGGCCATGCGGGCTACGGTGTGCGCATGAGAACGAGCACCGATCCGAGTGCGGCCACGGCCGATCGGTACCGGGAATTCGCCGAGGTAGAGGCCAGGGGGCTGAGCCCCTGCTACGAAGAATGGGCCGGCGGTGTAGCCGCCGACCCGCCCATCATCGCGTTGATCGACCGCTTGCCGGCGCCGAAACGCCAGCCCAACCTGGTCTTCACGGCCGCCCGGTTTCTGGGCGCGCCCGTCTCGCCGTACGCCGAGTTCGCGGTGTGGCTGGCCGAGCACATTAGCGACGTGCAGCAGGTGGTCCTCACCCACGCCACGCAGACCAATGAGGCAGCGCGCTGCGCTGCTCTACTCCCGGCGTTCGCGCAGGTTGCCGCCGACACCGGGAGCGCACCGCTGGCTCTCATCGAGGTGGGCGCATCTGCGGGTCTGTGTTTACACCCCGACCGGTACAGCTACCACTATCGCTCCACCGACACGCACACGGGGATCGATCCAGACGAGGCGGTGCGACTGCTGCACCCGGTCGACGGGCCCAGCCCGGTGCTGCTCGAGTGCTCGGTGAGCGGGCCAGCACCGATTCCCCGCCGCATGCCCGACATCGTCTGGCGCGCCGGCATCGACCTGAACCCGCTCGACGTGCACGACGACGCGGATGTCGCGTGGCTGAGCGCGCTGATCTGGCCCGAACACGACGACCGCCGCGCACGACTGCAGCAGGCGGTCACGGTGGCCCGGCGGCACCACGTGCCCCTGGTGCGAGGCGAACTCACCGCGCAGATCGAAGCCCTCGTGGCTCGCGCGCACGCCGAGGCCCCGCTCGGGGCGCGGATCGTGGTGTTCCACACCGCGGTGCTGCTCTACCTGGATGCGGCAGCCAAGCTCACATTCGCTCAGCAGATGGCGCGGTTGCCGGTGCACTGGCTCTCCAACGAGGCACAGGGCGTGCTGCCCGGAGTGCTGGAAAAGCTCTCCGAGACGCCACCGCTGACATCCGCTTTCATACTGGCGCACAACGGCCACCCGATCGCGTTCACCCATCCGCACGGACGCAGCCTGCACTGGCTGTGACCCGCGTGGGAGCGGCTACCAGGTGCCGGGAACGTAGTCCTTGAGGAACACGCCGCAGAGGTCTTCGCCGGCCTCGCCGCGCACGATCGGGTCGTACACCCGGGCCGCGCCGTCGACCAGGTCGAGCGGGGCGTGAAAGCCCTCCTCGGCCAGTCGCACCTTGGTGGGGTGCGGCCGTTCGTCGGTGATCCAGCCGGTGTCCACGCTCGTCATGAGAATGCCGTCGTCGAGCATCTCCTTCGCGCTGGTGCGGGTGAGCATGTTCAGCGCGGCCTTGGCCATGTTGGTGTGCGGGTGGCCAGGACCCTTGTACCCCCGGCCGAAGACGCCCTCCATCGCCGAGACGTTCACGATATAGGTGCGCCGGGCAGCGGATGCCGCCAGCGACGTGCGCAGCCGGCTCACCAGAAGGAACGGCGCCGTCGTGTTGCACAGCTGTACCTCAAGCATTTCGAGGGGGTCGACGTCTTGCACGTTCGCCGTCCAGCTGTTCACGTCGTGCAGGTCGGGCACGAGGCCGCCGGCGTCGATCGCGGTGCCGGCGGCGAGCTTCTCCAGCGACGACGATCCCGCGGCCAGGGCCAGCCGGGTGAGGTCATCCGCGGTGAGGCTGCCGGCTCCGGCGGCCGATGCGAGCAACGGATGCCCCGACACCGACGCAGCCAAGGCCAGCGGGTGCGCGTCGTTGGTGTGCCCGAACGACACGATCTCGGGAAGCGGACCCTCGGGCAGCGGGGAATCCTCCGCCTCGACGAGGGGGGAGTAGGACCCCTTGGAGCGGCGCACGGTCTGCGCGGCATTGTTGATCAGAATGTCCAGCGGCCCCTGCTCGGCGACCGAATCGGCCAGGGCGATCACCTGCGCCGGGTCACGCAGGTCGATGCCGACGATGCGCAGCCGGTGCAGCCAGTCCGTCGAGTCGGGCATCGCCGCGAAGCGCCGCACGGCGTCGCGGGGAAACCGGGTGGTGACGGTGGTGTGGGCGCCGTCACGCAGAAGGCGCAGGGCGATATACATGCCGATCTTGGCCCGGCCGCCGGTGAGCAGGGCGCGTTTGCCGGTGAGGTCGGTGCGGGCGTCCCGCTTGGCGTGGCTCATCACCGCGCAGCTCGGGCAGAGCTGGTGGTAGAACGCGTCGACCTGGGTGTACTTCTGCTTGCAGATGTAGCAGGCGCGGGGCACCAGCAGTTCGCCGGCGCTCGCCGCCGTGGTGCCAAGGGAGAGCTGGGCACCACGGGTTTCATCGTCGATGCGGGTCGGGGCGCCGGTCGCCGTCGCCGCGATCACACTGCGGTCGGCGTCGGCGATGATCGCGCGCTTCTCCAGCCGCCGCACCATCTTCACGGATTTAAACATCTTCGCGGTCGCCTGGCGCACGGTGACGAAATTGGGGTCATCGGGGTCGGTGTCGCTCAGGGAGGCGAGCACGCGGAGTGTGACCTCAAGGTCGTGCGGGTCGATACTCGGGGCGGGCGCGGTAGTCATCCGTTAATTCTACGTGCGGCAGCTCCGAAGCGCCGCAGCTCACGGTGGCGCCGGCGCCCGCCACCCGGGGTGCGCCCAGACCGGCGGCCTAGGCTGGGTTCATGCCTACTTCTTCCGACACTGCTGTATCCACCACGGTCGACTTCTGGTTCGACCCGTCCTGCCCCTGGGCCTGGATGACGAGCCGTTGGGTCGACGAAGTCTCCCGACTGCGCGGCTTCGACGTGACCTGGCACGTGATGAGCCTCGCCGTGCTCAACGAAAACCAGGAGCTCACCGACACGTACCGCGCTTTCCTGCCCCGCGCGCTGCGGTACACACGGCTGGCCGCCGCCGTCTCGGAGCTGCACGGCCAGGCCGCCGTCAAGGCGCTCTACGACGCCCTGGGCGAACGGATTCACTTGCAGGGCAACAGCGACGCCGATGAGGTCATCCCCGCTGCGCTCGCTGCAGCCGGACTGCCCGCCGACCTGGCCGCCCACGCCGACAGCGATGCCTTCGACGTCGGCATGCGCGCCAGTCACTTCGACGGCATCAACCGGGTCGGTCAGGACGTGGGAACACCCGTCATCGCCGTGAACGGCGTCGCCTTCTTCGGCCCCGTCATCTCCCCGGCACCGATGGGCGACCAGGCCCTCGCCCTCTGGGACGGCGTCGTCGCGCTGGCCAACTACGACGGGTTCTTCGAACTCAAGCGCAGCCGCACCCGCGACCCG
>JBBQYN010000153.1:0-6187 GCA_038208655.1 Actinomycetales bacterium | reverse complement strand
CGGATCTTCCGGGCGGTGGGCGGGCACGGCACCATAGCGCCGGCCCGGCTGAGAACATTCGAGGAAGCGAGCAGAACCATGGTTGAATCACGTTCCACTGAACCGGCCGAGGCGGGATCGGCTGCTTCTGAGGCTGCGGGTGCCGGCGGAGCGGCTCCGGCGGGCGCGGCTGCGGCGGCGCCCGTCGCAGGGCCGATCACGGGCGTCCTCGCGACCGAACGGCAGCGGGCAGCCCCGCGCGGGGCTCCGACGGCGGTGTATTTCCCGGCCTGTGTGCAGACGATGTTCGGCCCCGCTGTCGAGGCGACGCCCGGCACCCAGTACAGCTTCGAGCAGCTCTGCGAGCGGGCCGGCGTCGTGCTGCTGGTGCCGCCGGGCATCGACGCGCTGTGCTGCGGCACGCCGTGGGCGTCCAAGGGCATGACCCGGGGCCTGGCCACGATGGCGGCGAAGACGCTCAAAGCCCTGCGCGCGGCGACCCGTGACGGCGAACTCACCGTGATCTGTGACGCGTCGTCGTGCACCGAAGGGCTGCGGCACATCATCGAGAGCGACGAGTCGGCCACGCCGATGCGGGTGATGGACGCCGTGGAGTTCGCAGCGATCAACATTCTGCCGGGGCTGCCCGACTACGCCAAGATCGAGTCCCTGGCGCTGCACCCCACCTGCTCGTCCACCCGTATGGGCATCAACGGTGCCCTGCAGAACGTGGCCGAGCGCGTGGCGGCGCGGGTGCAGATTCCCGAGAATTGGGGATGCTGCGCGTTCGCCGGAGACCGGGGCATGCTGCATCCGGAGCTCACCGCCAGCGCGACGAAGGCGCAGGCCGCTGACGTCGTCGAGATGGATGCCGCGGTGCACGCCTCCTGCAACCGCACCTGTGAGCTGGGCATGACGCGCGCCACGGGCAAGCCGTACCGGCACGTGCTCGAGCTGCTCGAAGAGGTGTCGCGGCCCTGAGTGCACACGCTGCGCAGACAGACGGATGCCCCCGGAACGTTCCGGGGGCATCCGTCTGTTTTGGGGTGCTCGGCTGTCTAGCCGCGGGCGACGGGCTCCGGGGCGAGTACGGCGGCCTTCTGGCGCAGCATCCACCGCACAATCAGCGCGAGGGTCGCAACCAGCACGACGAGGGCGTTGGTACCGAGGTTGATGCCGAACCCGTAGATGAACAGGTACGAAACCGCCCCGCCGGCTACGCAGTAATACAGCGTGACGAGAATGGTCTTTCGCAGCAGGTCTCCCTCACGGCCCAGCAACCCCACCGTTGCCGAGGCCGCGACGATGTTGTGGATCGCGATCGGGTTGCCGCCGGCGCCACCGAGCGCCTGCGCGGCAACGATCGACTCCGGGTTTACGCCGATGGCGTTGCCGGTGGAAAACTGGAACTGCGCGAACGTGAGGTTGGAGACCGTGTTCGACCCGGCCACGAACGCACCCAGCGCGCCGATGAACGGGGCAATGAACGGCCAGGAGCTTCCACCCACCGCGGCGGCGCCTTCGGCCAGGGTCACTGGCATGCTCGAGAGCCCGGAGGAGTTCAGCTCCGGACCGGACTGAATCAGCACCCGCACGAGCGGCACCGCGAACAGCAGCGCCACGGCGGTTCCGGCAATTTGCTTACCGGAAACCTTCCAGGTTTCGGCGATCTGCTTGCGGTTCATGCGGTGCAGGGCGTAGGCGAAGCATGAGGCCAGAATCAGCAGGAACGCCGGCGAGTAGAACGGCTGCACGCTGGTGGAGATACCGGTGCCGAGAATGTCGTTGACGGGGATGGCGATACCCATCAGGAAATCCTTGACGGGAAGGATCACCCGGCTGCCCACGAGGAGCACGGCCATCACGACGTACGGAGCCCACGCGGCGGTGATGCTCATGCGCTTGGTGTTGTCCGTGGCGGTGGCGGGCTCCATGGTGCCCATCCAACGCTCGTTCCACCCCGAGCGCGGCCCGAAGTCGAAGATCTTCTTCGGCATCAGGAAGCCTCGGCTGGAGGTGTACATCACGAGGACGAGGCCGATCAGGCCGCCAAAGAGCGAGGGGAACTCCGGGCCGAGGAACCGTGCCACGAGCACAGACGGGACCGTCATGGCCAGCGAGGCGTAGATCGCGAACGGCCAGATGGTGAGGCCGTCGCGGAAGCGACGCTCGGGACCGAAGAAGCCCGTGAGCATGCAGACCAAAATGAGGGGAATCAAAATTCCCACCATGGAGTGCATCAGCGCCACCTGAAACCCGATCGACGACACGAACTCCGGCATCGTGACGCCGAGCACCGCGATACGTTCCGCCACGGCGGGGTCGCCGCCGAGACCGTTTCCGACGCCCACAATGATGGGGGTGCCGACGGCGCCGAAGCTCACCGGGGTGCTCTGAATGATCAGGCCCACCATCACGGCGGCCATGGCCGGAAAGCCCATCGCCAGCAGCAGCGGGGCGACCACGGCGGCGGGAGTGCCGAAGCCGGAGGCGCCTTCGATGAAGCTGCCGAACAGCCATCCGATGATGATGGCTTGCACCCGGCGGTCGGGTGAGATGTTGTTGAAGCCCGCCCGGATGGTGCTCATCGCTCCGCCCACGCTCAACGTCGACAGCAACAGCAACGCCCCGAAGACGATGTAGAGCAGGGTGGCGGCCACGATGACGCCTTCGAGCGAGGCGGCGATGACGCCCGAGAAATCCATTTTCCAGACCAGCAGGGCCACGGCCACGGCGGCGACGTAGCCCAGTGGCATGGCATATTTGGCTGGCCATCTCAGGCCGGCGAGCAATATGCCCACTAGAAGAATTGGTGCCAGCGCCAAAAGGCTGAGCACAGCAAGATTGTCCACGATTAGGTCCTCTCTGACCAGTTTTCGCATGGTGAAACTTTAATATTGTCTCGTGGACAACCCTAGGGGGTGGACAGCCCGCTGTCACGTGGTCGGTGGCGAAAACGTCAGCTGCCGGCGTTGCGGGCGTCGACGCCATCGAGCCGCTGCCCGCGCAGGCTGCCGGCGCCGAAGTACAGGCACAGCATGCCCAACGCCACCAGCAGCAGTCCGCTCCAACCGAAGGCTGGAGTAGAGGAGAACAGCGCCCAGCCGGCGAACAGCACTCCGATCACTTGAGCGACGAGGCCGCCGATCAGAATGCCCCAGCCCCCGATCGCCGTCGTGCAGAGGTAAGCGAAATCGCGTTCGGCGCTCATGGTGGTGTCCCCAATCTCCGCGGCGTGGCCGCGTGGCGGCCGAAGCGGCCTCGGCTGCCCCAGCGGCCCCAGCGGCTCCGTTCTCCCACGGTAAAGGCGCCGGCCCTCGGTACGCATCCGCCGAACGGGGGAGAATTGGGGCGGTCGGGTCGGACGGCCGCAGATCCGCTCGCGGCGAACCGGCGAGCGCGGTGGGCTAACCGGCGTCAACGACGACGAGGTCGCGGCCGGCGGCTTTGGCCGCGTATAGGGCGGCGTCGGTGCGGGCCAGCCACTCGACGGTGGTTTCGTCAGGGTTCCAGCGTGCCACTCCGGCACTTACGGTGCAGGTCAGACCGGCCGCGAGGGATTCCCAGTTGTACCCGCGCACGATGTTCAGCATCCGGTCGCACGCCTGTTGGGCACGCTCCGCCGTCGTGTCGGCGAAGACAAGCAAAAACTCCTCGCCGCCCATCCGTACCGTCAGGTCGGTGTCCCGGGTCACGTCGCGCAGAATCCCGGCCATGGTGATCAGAACTTGGTCGCCGGTGGCGTGACCGTGCAGGTCGTTCACCTGCTTGAAATGGTCAAAGTCGATCATCGCGGCGCAGAGCGGCTGAGCAGAGTCGCGGGACCGGCTCATCAGCAGCGGCAGCTCCTGGTGCAGCGCCCGCCGGTTCGGCAGCCCGGTCAGCGGATCGGTCTGTGCCGCCGCGACCAGCTCTTCGGCGCGCACCCGTTCCATCCGCGCCTCCAACCGCGACCGCTCGGCCTCATGCCGGGCCTGTTCGATCTCCATCGTGTTGATGAGCATCTTCGATTGCAGCCCCGCGGTCTGCTGGGTGATGCGCGCCGTGATGGCGAGCAGTTGCTCGTGGTGATGCAGGGCCTGTTCGAAACGCCCACTGGCCTTGTTCATCTCATACAACGCGCGGTGCAGGGTAACCAGCAGCACCGGGTCGTCCTCCGACGATGGGTTGGCCAGCTGCACCTGCATCATGGCCGTCGCTTCGGCAAAGTTGCCCTGGGCCCGCACGATGGCTGCGAGCTGGGCGTCGTTGTTGACCTCGAGGTTGCGGTACCCGTTTCTGCGGGCGAGGTCCTTCGCCCGCGCCACCTGCTGCGACGCTTCGCCGAGGTGCTCCAGCTCGATCAGAATGCTCACCAGATTCGTGCGGGCGATGCTCTCGTAGAAGGTGTGCCCCAGCAATTGGGCGTAGGCCACGGCGTCGCGCACGTGGGTCAGCGCCTGTTGCAAAACTGATGCCGTGCTCAGCCCCTCAGCTCGGCGCCCACGTGCCACTTCCAGGTACGTGTCGCCCAGGTTGTTATGACTGGCGAAGATCGCTTCCTCGTCGTCGACGCTGCGGGCGATGGACAACGCGAGGCGACCCAGCTCGACGCCGCGCGGCGCATCGCCCATCGCCGCGTGCACCATGGAGGAGCGGCTGAGGGCCCAGAATTCCGCGGTGCGGTTGCCGCAGGCGCGGGCGGCCTCGAGGGCCGCGAGCACGTGACGCAGGGCGGGTTCGTTCAGCGCACTCTCGGTGTACGCCAGCGCGAGGGTGCAGTGCACCCGGGACTGGCGCAGCAGGTCACCCTGTGCATCGAGGTATTCCAGCGCCTGGAGGCCGTTCTGAACCGCCGCCGCGAAGTCGCCCAGCCGCATCCGGTGCACGGCCAGCATCTCGCGGCCGCGAGCCTGCTGCAGCGGGGTTATGTCGGGGCGGCGCAGCACCGCATCCGCTTGATCGGCACCCTCACGATGCCGGCCACTCGCGCCCAGCCGTTCGCACCGGGCCAGTATCTCATCGACCTCGCTGCGGGACTCCACCAATGCCGCGAGTACGGGCCGGCCGAGCTCGGCCCGCGCAAGATCACGCCGCACCCGGTCAGGCCGCACTATAGCCCCAACAGCGCCGATGTCCGCCTCTAGGCCATTCACTGGTTGACCCCCTACTGGTTCAAAGTCTTTATATTAACTTAGCGATCTCCGCCCGTTGTCACCGCATCCACGCTCCAGCTCGCGGGCAAATCCCAGCCTTGAGGTGTCGGTGCCCGCGTCACCGATGCTCTTCACGATCGTGACCGCGCTGCGCCGTGAACCGGCCCGCGCTGCGCGGGCGTGACGAGAACCGGAGAGGGTGGCGAGAGATCTCCGTTTTATCCGGCACCCGTGACGGACGGCGCGTTCCACCCGGTTTTCGTCACGCGGGAGACGGGGTCGCGAGGGCCGCGCAGGGTCAGCCGCGGGCGGGCAGCCGGGCGGCGAAGCGCACGAGGTAGCCGTCCGGGTCTTGCACCAGGAACTGGCGCTGGCCGGCCTCGGAACTGCCGGTGCGGTACCAGGCGTCTTCGGGGGCGAGATAGAGCGGCCAGCCGGCTGCCGACATCCGTTCGAGGAGAGGGTCGACCGACGGTACAGAGACCTGAAAGTTCACACCGCGGCCCAGCGGATGCTGCATCGGGCCGCTCACCCAATCGCGGCCGAGGCCGATCTGGTCGAGCATGAGGTGCGCGCTGCCCTGCTGCAGGTAGGCGAAACCCTCGGCCGGGCGGTCGTACCGCACCGCAAACCCGCACAGGCCCACCCAGAACGCCAGACTCGCGCCGAGGTCGGTGATGAGCAGTTCGGGCACCAGGTCGGGAAAGCCTTCGGACGTAGACATGCTCCCAGTATGTGCCTGCCGGTTCACAGGTCTGCTGCCCGGGGTCGCTGCCCGGGGAGGGCCGTCGTCGGGCGCACCTTACGCGCCGCTGCGCAGTTTCTAAACTGCGCCGCGGTAGCAAACCTGCGCCGACGGCTCCGTCCGGGCTCGCGGAACGTCATGCTCGTTCAGGAATGCCGAGAAACGGGCCGGCGAGTACGCCGTCGCCCAGCCCCACCGGCAGAAGCTTGCGACGTGTCGGCGCAGAAGGTCTTCGCGCCATTTCTCCTGAACAACCACGTCTCCCGGGTCCCGGTCGCCGAGCACGGCTCCGCGGGTGTACTTCTGCTCCCCGTCGAACTCCCCAATC
>JBBQYN010000152.1:0-6203 GCA_038208655.1 Actinomycetales bacterium | reverse complement strand
AGAAGGACTGTTCCTTCTCGAAGGCCCGCAGTCCGTTTCCGAAGCCCTCAGCTTTCGCCCCGAACTCGTCGTGGAGCTCTTCGCCACCCCCACGGCCCTCGACCGCTACGCCGACATCGCCGCCCAGGCCGCAGAAGCCGGGCTCGAGATCGAGTTCGTCACCGAAGAGGTGCTCACGGCCATGGCCGACACGGTCACCCCGCAGGGCTTCGTCGCGGTCTGCCACCAGTTTCCGACCAGCGTGAAAAAGATCTTCGCCGCCGGCCCCAAGCTCGTGGCCATTCTCGAAGAGGTGCGCGACCCGGGCAACGCGGGCACCATCATCCGGGCAGCGGATGCCGCCGGCGCCGACGCCGTGATCCTCACCGGCCGCAGCGTGGACCTGTACAACCCCAAGGTCATCCGTTCCTCCACCGGCTCCATCTTTCACCTTCCCGTCGCCATTGCGGCAGACCTTGGCGACGTTCTCTCCCGGGCACGCGCCGCCGGCCTGCAGCTGCTCGCCGCCGATGTCAAGGGTGAAGACCTGCTCGAGGCCCGCACCAGCGGCATGCTGGTGGCTCCCACAGCGTGGCTGTTCGGCAATGAGGCCCGCGGCCTCACCGAGGAGAACCTCAAGGGTGTGGACCGGTCGGTGAAGGTGCCGATCTACGGTCACGCGGAGTCGATGAACCTCGCCACCGCCGCATCCGTCTGCCTGTACGAGAGTGCGTTCGCACAGCGCAGCTAGAGACTCGAACAGGTAATCCACTGTTACGAATGGGTTACCTTAGGCATGTTGGCGCGTCGGGTGCGTGGGTTTCGCCTAATCTGAGGACATGGAGCCAACGAACCCGACACCGCCGACATCGAACATTAGCGTTCGCCGGGGGCAGCCCCTCGTTGTCGTGACGGACATCAACAAGCACTACGGAGAGCTGCACGTTCTCAAGAACATCAACGCCACGGTGAATCGCGGTGAGGTCGTGGTGGTGATCGGTCCGAGTGGCTCGGGCAAATCCACGCTCTGCCGAGCGATCAACCGCCTCGAGACCATTGACGACGGCGTGATCACCATCGACGGGGTGAAACTGCCCGAAGAGGGCCGTGCCCTGGCCACCCTGCGCGCCGACGTGGGCATGGTCTTCCAGGCCTTCAACCTGTTCGCGCACAAGACCGTGCTTGAGAATGTCACGCTGGGCCCCATCAAGGTGCGCGGCATGTCCAAGGCCGACGCCGAGAAGAAGGCCATGGCCCTGCTGGAACGTGTGGGAGTGGCCAACCAGGCCAAGAAGATGCCCGCACAGCTCTCCGGCGGTCAGCAGCAGCGCGTGGCCATCGCCCGTGCCCTCGCGATGGACCCGAAGGTGATTCTGCTCGACGAGCCCACCAGCGCGCTCGACCCCGAAATGATCAATGAAGTACTCGAGGTCATGGTCGACCTCGCCAACGACGGCATGACCATGATCGTGGTCACCCACGAGATGGGCTTCGCCCGCAAGGCTGCCGACCGAGTCATCTTCATGGCTGAAGGCGAAATCGTGGAGGAGACC
The DNA here is from genome assembly GCA_038208655.1 of Actinomycetales bacterium. Lineage (GTDB taxonomy): Bacteria > Actinomycetota > Actinomycetes > Actinomycetales > Microbacteriaceae > Cryobacterium. The sequence continues at coordinate 4,671 of JBBQYN010000152.1, read as the reverse complement.
ACTCCTGAAGAGTTCTTCACCAACCCCCAGAGCGCGAGAGCGAAGGACTTCCTCTCCAAAATTCTTGCCCACTAGCCAGTGAGCAGGCCCGTTCGTAGCACCTCACAGCAATCAGGAGCACAACAATGAGACTCAAAAAAGGCTTAGTCGTTTCGGCCATCGCCCTCGTCGGCGTTCTCGCCCTCAGCGGATGCACCGACTCGGGAGCAACCACCGAGACGGCGCCCGTAGCGGACGCGCCCGAGTTTGCGGCCGGCACCACCATGGCAGCCCTCGCCGACGCGGGCACGATCACGATCGGCACCAAGTTCGACCAGCCGCTGTTCGGCCTGGTCGGCCCCGACGGCACCCCGGTCGGCTTCGACGTGGAGATCGGTAAGTTGGTCGCCGGCGCGCTCGGCATCAGCGCCGACAAGATCGAGTGGAAAGAGACCGTCTCCGCCAACCGAGAGCCGTTCATCGAGAACGGTCAGGTCGACATTGTTGTGGCCACCTACACGATCAACGACACCCGCAAGGAAGTCATCTCCTTCGCAGGACCGTACTACTCCGCCGGCCAGGACCTGCTCGTGCTCGAGGGCAACCCCGACGGCATCACCGGCCCGGAAGACCTCACCGACCTGCCCGTCTGCACCGTGAGCGGCTCCACCTCGGAGACCAACATTCGCGCGTACACGACCAACGTGATCGCCACGGACACCTACTCCAACTGCCTCGGACCGCTGCGCAGCGGTGAAGTCGCCGCCGTCACCACCGATAACGTGATTCTGGCCGGCCTCGCCGACCAGAACGCCGGTGAATTTGAAGTGGTCAACAACCCGTTCACCGAGGAGCCCTACGGCATCGGCCTGACCAAGGACGACACCGAGTTCCGCAACTTCATCAACGACGTGCTCGAAGCGGCTTACGAAGACGGCAGCTGGGTCTCCGCGTGGGAGTCCACCGCCGGAACGGTGCTCGACACCCCGACGCCTCCGGCCGTGAACCGCTACTAGGCGCTGAATTAGGGTGGCCCGCCTGATCCTTGGGCGGGCCACCCCGGCATGTTTCACCCGCAGCACCCGTTCGCCCCCGTATCGATGCACAACCTACATACAGAAGAAGAGGAGGTGAGTTGTGGACGCAGTCATCGACAACCTGCCGCTGTTCCTGGAAGGATTCCGGAACACCCTGGGCCTCCTCATTGTGGCCGGAATCGGCGCTTTCATCCTCGGCATCATCGTCGGTGCCATGCGCATCTCCCCGGTGGGCTCATTCCGTGCCTTCGCCACGGTGTATACCGAAGTCGTACGTAACACCCCGCTCACGCTTGTGCTCTTCTTCTGCGCGTACCTACTGCCCTACCTGCAGTTCACGCCGGGCTACTTCGTTCTCGCCGCCATCGCCCTCACGGTGTACACCTCCCCGTTCGTGGCCGAAGCACTGCGCTCCGGCGTGAACGGCGTCGCCGTGGGCCAGGCCGAAGCCGCTCGCAGCATCGGCCTCACCTTCGGTCAGAGCCTGTCGTTCATTGTGATGCCGCAGGCCTTGCGCATGGTCGTGCCGCCGTTGATCAACGTGTTCATCGCGCTGGCCAAGAACACCTCCGTCGCCGGCGCCTTCTTCGTCTTCGAGCTGTTCGGTGCCGCCCGTCGTATCACCAATGATCGCGGCGATGCGGTCATCGCGATCCTGCTCGCGGTCGCCGTGTTCTACCTGGTCATCACCATTCCTCTGGGCTTCATCGCCGGCAGGATCGAGAAGAAGGTGGCGGTGCTGCGATGACCTCCGTTCTGTACGACGTTCCCGGCCCCCGGGCCCGCCTGCGCTCCAAGATCATCTCCATCGTGGGAATCGCCGTCATCATCGCCGGCTTCATCGCTCTCGTCGTGGTGCTCGGACTGCCGAAAACCAGCGCCAACGGTGCCGTTCAGCCCGGTCTCTGGGATGCCTCCCGATGGGACGTCTTCAACGACGTTCAGGTCTGGCGCACTCTCGGAATCGGTGCCCTGAACACCCTGCGCATGGCCTTCGTCGCCGCGGTCTTCGCCCTCATCATCGGGGTCTTGTTCTCCTTCGGCCGGTCCTCCGAAACTCGCTGGATCCGCTACCCCACGACCGTGGTGCTGGAATTCTTCCGCGGCATGCCCGTACTTCTGATGATGCTCTTCATCCTGCTGGTCTTTTCCACGGGGTCGTTCTGGGCCGGCGTCGCCGCACTGTCGGTGTACAACGGTGCCATCATCGGTGAAGCCCTGCGGGCCGGCATCAACGCGCTCCCCAGCGGCCAGCGTGAGGCCGGCCTCGCCATTGGGCTGACCCCGGTCGCCACCCGCTTCCGCATCGAATTTCCGCAGGCCTTCCGCCAGATGCTGCCGGTCATCATCGCCCAGCTCGTGGTGCTGCTCAAGGACACGTCACTCGCCTTCGTGGTCGGGTACAACGAGCTGATGCGCTCGGGTAACTACAACCTGTCCGCGTTCTTCGGTAACCAATACCAGTTCTCATTCTTCTTCGTGGTGCTGGCGATCTACCTCGCCATGAACCTGTCGCTGTCGTGGCTGGCCCGGCGTATCGCCAAACGCACCGGCCCGCAGGCGGGTGGGCTCATCAAGCCCGACGCGACCCCGCCGGCCGACCCGAACCTGATCGACCCGCGGATCCTGGGGGCTCAGAGCAAAGGCAGCTTCTAGAGGCCACTAAACTTGGGCCTTGTGTCTGTTCCCACTGAAGTTACCCCTGAAGCTTTCCCCGAAAACCCCACCGAGATCACCGAAACGGCGGTGAGCGCCGCGGTCACCGCCGCGCTCACCGCCCTTTCCGTTGCCGCCACGACCGCTGACCTGAAGATCGTGCGCGCCGCACACGCGGGGGAGTCCTCCCCGCTGTCCAAGCTCAACGCTCTGATGCGCAGCGTGCCCGGCGACCAGAAGGCCGCCGCCGGCAAGCTCGTGGGGCAGGCGCGTGCCCGCGTCACCCAGGCGCTCACCGCCCGGGAGACCGAAATCGGCGAGGCCGAAGCGACCGCCCAGCTCGCCGCCGAAGCCGTGGACGTCACGGCGGCAGCGTCAACCTGGAAGCCCGGGGCGCGGCATCCGATCTCGATGCTGATGGAACGCGCCGAAGACGTGTTCGTGGCGATGGGTTGGGAAGTGGCCGAAGGGCCGGAGCTGGAAAGCGAATGGTTCAACTTCGACGGCCTCAACTTCGACGAAGACCACCCCGCCCGGGCCATGCAGGACACCTTCTTTCTGGAGCCCACGGATGCGCACCTCGTGTTGCGCACCCAGACCTCACCCGTGCAGCTGCGCGCGTTGCTCTCCCGGGAGCTGCCCGTCTATGTCGTCGCCCCAGGCCGGGTGTTCCGCACCGACGAGCTTGACGCCACGCACACCCCGGTGTTCCACCAGATCGAAGGCATCGCCATCGACAAGGGCCTCACCATGGCGCACCTGCGCGGCACCCTCGACCACTTCGTGCAGGCCCTGTTCGGCCCCGAAGCGAAGGTGCGGCTGCGCCCGAACTACTTCCCGTTCACCGAGCCCAGCGCCGAGCTCGACGTGTGGCACCCCACCTTCAAAGACGGTGCCCGCTGGATCGAATGGGGCGGCTGCGGCATGGTGCACCCCAACGTGCTGCGCTCCGCCGGGATCGACCCCGACGTCTACTCCGGGTTCGCGTTCGGCGTTGGAGCCGACCGCGCACTCATGTTCCGTAACGATGTAAAGGATATGCACGACATGGTCGAAGGCGACGTTCGGTTCAGCCAGCAGTTCGGGATGAACGTCTGATGCGGGTACCACTGAGCTGGCTGGGCGAGTACGTCGACCTGGCCCCCGGCACCACGCCCGAAGACGTGCACGCCGCCCTCGTGAAGGTCGGCCTCGAAGAGGAAGACATTCACCGCTTCGAGCTGAGCGGACCCATCGTGGTCGGCGAAGTCCTTGAATTCGTCGGAGAACCCCAGAGCAACGGCAAGACCATCAACTGGTGCCAGGTGCGGGTGGCCCCGGGCGACGAGCTCGCCGCCGACGGCGGCCCCGCCGTGCACGGCATCGTCTGCGGCGCGCACAACTTCGCCGTCGGCGACAAGGTCGTCGTGACCCTGCCCGGCTCGGTGCTGCCCGGCCCGTTCCCGATCGCCGCCCGCAAGACCTACGGCCACACGTCCGACGGAATGATCGCCTCCGCCCGTGAACTCGGCCTCGGCGACGAGCACGACGGTATTCTGCGCCTGGCCGACCTGGGCCTGGACGCCCCGGTGGGAACGGATGCGATCGCCCTGCTGGGCCTCGACGACTCCGCCGTGGAGATCAACGTCACCCCCGACCGCGGCTACGCCTTCTCCATTCGCGGCGTCGCCCGCGAATACTCGCACTCCACCGGCGCCACCTTCCGCGACCCGGCACACCAGGTCACCCCGGTCGCGCCCGCGGTCGAGTTCGAGGTCGTCATCGACGATCAGGCGCCCGTGCGCGACCGCCTCGGCGCGAGCGTGTTCGTGACCCGGGTCGTGCGCGGCATCGACCCGACCCGGCCCACGCCGGCGTGGATGGTCGCCCGGCTTGGGCTGGCCGGCATCCGTTCCATCTCCCTGGTCGTCGACGTGACCAACTACGTGATGGTCGAACTGGGCCAGCCGACCCACGCCTACGACCTCGACAAGCTGACCGGCGGCATCCGTGTGCGCCG
>JBBQYN010000151.1:0-6252 GCA_038208655.1 Actinomycetales bacterium | reverse complement strand
CCGCGGCTGAACGAGGTCTTGCTCAAGGAGCAAAACCTCCATCACGGACTGGGCGGGCAATCGCTCCCGCATAGTGTGCGTCTGGGGCATAGTCCTCCTTTACCACCTCGAACATAGCGAGACCCGCCGGTTCCGCGCAGCCCCTCTACGGGGGCGTGGACAATTATTCAGACCGTGATTCTCCAGCCCGTTCGGGGGGCTTTTCCCGTCTCGCTCGCGTAGTCTGAAGGCACAAACTTTAGGGGACAGCACCACTATGAACAAGAAGACCGCACTCATCGGCGGCGGCGCCGCCCTCGCACTCGTTTTGGGCGGAGTCGGCATCGCCGTCGCCGTATCGGGCGATGATGACGGCCGCCTGACCGGCACCAACCTCGAACGCGCCAGCAACGCGGCCCTCGCCGAAGTCGGTCCGGGCACCGTGACCAGCGCCGAGCACACCAACGACGACGGAGCCAGCTACGCGCTGGAGGTTCGTCTCGACAACGGTGACGAGGTCGACGTGGAACTCGACAAGTCCTTCGGCATTCTCTGGGTCGGTAACTACGACGCCGCCGATGTACCCAGCAGCGCAGCGCCGGCCGCGAGCGCAGCGCCGGCCGCGAGTGCCGCGCCGGCCGCCGACGCGTCAGCCTCGGCGACCGCGGCCGAACAGCGCGCCAGCGCTGAAGCCGCCGCTCTCGCCCACGTGGGCAGCGGAACGGTCACCGAGTTCGACATCAGCGACGACTTCGACCACCTGTACGAGGTCGAAATCACTCAGACCAACGGCGAAGACGTGGACGTGGAACTCGACGCGAACTTCACTGTTCTGCGGACGAACTAACCCCTCGACGGGAGCGCCGGGCAGGCTTGGCGCTCCCGTCAAGACGGCCCCCGTACACTTGTGGGGCCACGCCGCGCAACGGTGTCTGGCACCGAAACGAATGCGACACATGCCCGAGACGCCGAACAACCCTGACTCTGCTCGCGAACCGCGGCGCCCGGCCGGGCGCCTGCACCGCTGGTGGACGCAGCACGCACCCGGCCAGCGGGCATCCGCGTCACCGCGAACCCGAAGCGCCGCGGACCCCGACACACCCGGCCCCGCGGGCGCGAACCCGACAAGCACAGCGCCCGGTGAGATGTCCGTCACGCCGACTCCTGCTGCCGTGGAGCCCGCCGCTGTCTCGCCAGCCGCCCCGTCACCTGCCGAAGCTGGGCGCGCCGGTCGGCCGTTGCCCGAGCTGGGTGAGGTGCTGGCGCAACGGGAACTGGCGCTCAGCGGCATCCGCGAAGGCGTTCTCGCGGTGAACGCGCAGGGCGCCATCACCCGCATGAATGAAACCGCGCGGCAGCTGCTGGGCCTGCCGCTGTTCGCCGCCGGCAGCCGGCTGGGCCGGTTCGGCCTGGACTCGGGCACGGTCACCGTGCTCAGCTCTCACGGCGCCGTGGACCGCGACCGGGCCATCGTGGCGGCCGGCCGCATGCTCGTGATCAACCAGGTCACCATCCGCCCGCGACGCGGGTCGGCCGAGACCGTGACGACGCTGCAGGACCGCACCGAGCTGGTGACCCTGCGCCTGCCCGGCACCTCCGCCCCCGGGCCGATGCGGCTGCCCTCACCGAGCAATCAAACGGCGGAGTTCAGCCACCGTCTGCACACCATTGAGGCCATCATCGGCCTCGGCGCGGCCTCGGACGGGTACATCGACGCCATCTGCGCCGAAGACCGTGGCGTGCTCACCGCCGTGATGGATCCGGCAGTGGCCGCGCTGCTGCGCGCCCGCACCGGCTTGGCCACCGCCCGCGGCGCAACCCTCACCCTCACCGCGGGTTCGGCGCTGCCGCGACTGGACCCGACCACGAGTACCGATGTCACAACGGTGCTCGGGCTGCTGCTGGACAACGCCTTGGACTCCGTCACCGGTTCCGCGGAGCGCCGCCTCACCGTGACGCTGGAGTGCGTCGCGGCCGGCCCCACCGCGCCGCTGGCCGCCCGGCTCGTGGAGGTGCGGGTGTGCGTGCACGACACCGGCCCCGGCATCGCGGGCGGCCTGATCAACCACGTCTTCGCGGTCGCGCATGTCGCGGACACCCCGGCGCGCACGCGCGCCGATTCCGGCGGCCTGGCGACCGTGCAGGCGATCGCCGCTCGGCGCGGCGGCGCCGTGTCGTACCACCACGAAGCTGGTGCCTCGTTCGAAGCCCGCTTGCCGGTGCGCGCCGCGGATGCTGCGGGCGCTGCGGGCGCGAACCGCGCCGCCAGCCCGAGCTAGCCGAGACGACCGAGCCCGGCCGAGCGGGCCGCCGCCCGGGTCAGCGTTCGACGAGCACGCCGTCTTCGTCGCAATAGACGGTGCGACCCGGAATGAAACGCACCCCGCCGAAGTCGAGCTCGGCGTCGGTCACGCCGGAGCCGGTTTTCGCGCTCTTGCGCGGGTTGCTACCCAGGGCCTTCACCCCGAGCGCCATGCCCTGCAGGGCCACCCGGTCGCGCACGACGCCGTTGATGAGCACCCCGGCCCATCCGTTCGCCACGGCCAGGTCGGCGATCATGTCACCCATCAGGGCGGCGTTGAGCGAGCCGCTGCCGTCGATGACGAGCACCGCGCCCGCACCCGGGGTGGACAGCAGCGCCTTGAGCCGGGCGTTGTCTTCGAAACAGCTCACGGTGCGTATCGGCCCGCTGAACCGGGCGTGCCCGCCCAGGTTTTGCATCTGCAGCCCGAGCGACTGCAGCTCGTCTCCGCGCTCGTCGTAGAGGTCGGCGGTCATGATCATGGTCTTCTCCTCTGTCGCAGCGGCGGGCGCGAACGCGTCGGTCGCTGCTGCCCAGACTAGGGCGTGCCGACCCGCGGCGCTCCCGGTGGCGGCCCGCGGGCGCCCGCACGCCCCTGTTCGCCGGCTCGAATCGGGCCAGAATAGGGCCATGGCTACCGACCCGAGATCAGCTGCCACCGACATGGCGCACACCCGGGCGATCGTGCGCGGGCAGGTGCAGGGCGTGGGGTTTCGGTTCTACACCCAGCGGACGGCCCGCCGGCTGGGCCTGACCGGCTCCGTGCGCAACCGGCTCGACGGCAGCGTCGACGTCGAGGTGCACGGCCCGAAGGCCGCCGTCGCGGTGCTGCTGCAGTGGCTGCGCACCGGTCCGCCCTCGGCCGTGGTCGACTCGGTCACCCTCACCGATGTGGTGACGGATGCCCCGCCCGGCCGGGACTTTCGCATCGACCCGTGAGGCGCATCCGTCACCTGCCGGTGTGAGCGAGCGGTGCGAGCAGGCGGTCAGGCCACCGCTGTGATGGAGAACAGTGCGGCCTGTTCCGGGGCCAGCAGCGGAGCCGGCAGGCCCAGTTCGGCGAGCACCGCACCGCTGAAGATCGGCTCGGGCCGGGCGCTCAGCCACGGCGGCGCGGCCTGCTGGATGGTGCGCGGCGCCGAGCCGGCCGACAACGGACGCACCCGGTACTGGCGTTCCGGGTCGAGGCCAGGGAAGCGCAACGGCGCCGGCAACGCCGACCGGGGCGCAGCGAGGCAGACCGCGGCGAAGACGCCCACGGACCGGTCCGGTGACACAACGCCGTGCAGCATCAGTGCCGGGTCTGAGCCGTCGGCGTGCACCACCACCCCGGCGTGCAGCAGCGGGCGAAGGGTCTTGTACTGGGTGACCCACGCGGCCACGCTGGCCAGTTCGGTCGTGCTGGCCTGGCTGAGGTCCCATTCGATGCCGGCGCTGCCGAACAGCGCCGTAGCCAGGCGGAAGCTCAGCGACGAGGTGCGCCCGGTGGTGTGCGCGGTCGCGGCGCCGAGGTGGCCGCCGAGGAATTCCGGCGGCACCAGCACGCCGGTGTACCGCTGTATCTGCTGGCGTTCCACGGGGTCGTTGGTGTCGCTGGTCCAGACCCGGTCTACGCGCTGCAGCATGCCCAGGTCGATGCGGGCACCGCCCGAGGCGCAGGATTCAATCTCCACCTGCGGGTGCCGGGCGCGCACAGCGTCGAGCAGGCGGTACAGCGCGAGGGTCTGCGTGTGCGCCGACCCACCCAGCAGGTCCCGGTTGTGGTCCCACTTCAAGGCGGCGATGGGGTACTCGGTCAGCAGCGCGTCGAGGCGCTGCAGCACGTGGTCGAAGGCCTGCGGGTTACTGAGGTCGAGCACCTGCTGGTCGCGCCATGCGGGTGCCGCGGCACCGCCGAGCACCCAGTCGGGGTGCGCGCGGGCGAGGTCGGAGTCCCGGCTGATCATTTCGGGTTCCACCCAGAGGCCGAAGTCCATTCCGCCGGCGTGCACTCGTTTGATCAGCGGATGCAGCCCGGCCGGCCAGGCCTTGGAGTCGACGGTCCAGTCACCGAGGCCCCGCGTGGCGTCGCGGCGGCCCTGGAACCAGCCGTCGTCGAGTACGACGCGTTCCACGCCGACCTTCGCGGCGGCGTCGACGAGGCGTTCCAGGGTGGGCAGGTCCTGGCTAAAGTACACCGCCTCCCAGGTGTTGAGCACCACCGGGCGCGGCGGCATGGGCTGTGGGTCGCGGTCTCGGCGGGAGCGGATGAAGGGGTGCAGCCGGGCGGAGAGCCCGTCAAGCCCGGCGTCGGAGTACGCGAACACGGCCCACGGCGCCGTATAGCTCTCTCCCGCGGGCAGGCTCAGCTCGCCGGCGCCGAGCAATTCGCCGGTGCCGAGCACCACCGCGCCGAGAGGGGAACTTTCCGCCCAGACGCGTTTGTCGCCGCTCCAGGCCAGGTGCGCGGCCCAGACCTCGCCGTGCCGAAACCCGAAGCCGGGAGTGCCGGCCACGGTGAGGAAGGGGTCGTCGTGACCGGGCCGGCCGTGCCGGCCCTCCCGGCTCCAGATACCGTGACCGAGGCCGGTACGCTGCGGTCGGCGTTCGTGGGTCCAGAGGCCGGTGAAGTCCAGCAGTTCCCGGGCCCGGTCGGGCACGGGCACCAGCATGTCGAGGGAACCCAGCTCGCACGGCGTCTGGCCGGTGTTGTCGAGGCGGTGCCGCAGCCGCAGCACACCCTCGGGGCTGAAGCGCAGCTCGGTGATGATACTGACCTGCGCCGCCGCATCCGCGAAGGTGAGGGTGACCGAGATCACACCCTGGCTGCTGCTCTCCACGAATTCGATGCCGGACAGCACGGGGGCGATGGTGCCGGGGCGGGGCGCGTCGGTGCGGAACGCGCTCACTCCGGGGCGGCCGGTCCAGCCGTCGGCGAGGGCCGGCAGCAGCGAGAGCCGCAGGGGGGCGTCGAGCGAGCTCGGCGGAATGGCCGGAACCGCGGCATCCGCCAGGGTGTGCAGCTGGCGCTGGTCGAGCGGGCCGAGGTCGGCACCCCAGTGCACCAGGGCCGGCACGCCGGTGCCGCGGGTATCGAGGGCGAAGCTGGTGCCCGCGGCACGGCCGTAGTGAATCACGCGGTGTTCTCCTGTCGTGCGGGTTCTGCGGCCGGCGTTCGACACGCCGGCCGCAGAATTGACTACCTTGACCCTATTCCTTGACGGGAATGGACTGCGCAGTGAGCGCATCAATGGTGGAGGCTTCACCGCTTGTGAGGGCGTCCAAGAGGGTGCCGTTGCCGGATACGGCGCCCTTGAACCCGTCGGAGACGTCGTTGTAGGTCTGCGTCATGGTCGGTCCCCAGACGAAATCCGCTGACACCTCGCTGGAGGCGACGGCGAAAACGTCGTAGATCGGCTGGCCGCCGTAGAACTCGACCCCTTCCTTAAGGATGGGCAGGTTCAGGCCGTCTTTGGCCGCCGGGTACAGGTTGGCCGATTCGTTGAGCATTGTGAGCGACTCGCTGGAGGTGTTCAGCCAGAGGGCGAACTGTGCGGCCTCGTACGGATGGTCGGAGCCGGTGAACACGGCCGTGGAGGACCCACCCCAGTTACCGCTGGTCTTATCTCCGGCTTCCCACTGCGGGCTCGGCGCGACGGACCAGTTGCCCGCGGTGTCGGGGGCACCGCTCGCGATCGAGTTAGCTCCCCAGGCGGCGGAGTTCCAGCTCCACGCTGCTCCGGTGTTGTAGGCGTTGTCCCATTCCGTCGTCCACGGCGGGTTGGTCGAGACCAGGTCGCGGTCGATCAGGTCCTGCCAGTATTCAGCGACACGGGTGGATTCGTCGCTCGTGAAGTCGACGGTCCAGTCAGTTCCATCGTTCTGGAACCAGCTGCCGCCGGCCTGCCAGACGAGTCCGGCGAACTGGTTGATGTCACCCTGCGAGAAGTTGGTGATGTACGCACCGGTCGCGCGAACCTGCTCGGCGGCGG
>JBBQYN010000150.1:0-6252 GCA_038208655.1 Actinomycetales bacterium | reverse complement strand
ACTGAACGACTGGGACACCCTCATGACTAACACCACCACACCGGCGCCCGCCGCCGAAACCGACGGGGTCAGTCCCGCGCAGGCGATGGCCGACCGCCTGCGTAACCGACCGAGCATCGTGTTGCTGGTCTCGCTCGTGCTCATCGTGGCGTTCGTGGCCTGGGCCGCGCTGTCGCCCGCCACGCTCGGCGCGTCAATGACGACCGCCACCACGTGGGCCTCGCAGACCGTGGGCTGGTCCTACCTGCTGGTCTCGCTTGGGTGCATCTTCCTGCTGGTGTATCTGGCCGCAAGCCGGTTTGGCCGCATCCGCTTAGGTCACGACACCGACCGGCCCGAGTTCAGCACCTGGGCGTGGCTCACGATGATTCTCGCGGCCGTCATGGGCGTGGGGCTGATCAGCTACGGGGTGGCCGAACCTATTTCGCACTTCATGTCTCCGCCGCACGGCATGGCCGACGCTGCCACGCCGCAGGCCGCGGTCGTGGCGATGCAGTTCTCCTACTTTGATTGGGGCCCGCACGCCTGGGCCATCTTCGCCGTCTTCGGCCTCGGAATCGCGTACTCCACCCACCGCAAAGGCAACACCGGTTTGGTCTCGCCCATCCTGCGGCCCATCTTCGGAGACCGCGTCGACGGCTGGCTGGGCAACGCGATCGACGTTTTCGCGATCATCGCGACGCTGTTCGGCACGACGACGTCACTGGGCCTCGGTGCGGCACAGATCTCCGAAGGCCTTACCAGGGTGGCCGGCCTGCCCACGAACGTGTTCGTGCAGGTCGTCATCATCGCGGTGATCACCGTCATCTTCACGCTGTCCGCTCTCTCGGGCGTCAATCGCGGCATCAAATACATCAGCCAGATCACGGCGGTGACATCAGTCGCCCTGGCGATCTACGTGCTCATCGCCGGGCCGACGAACTTCATCACCAACCTGTTCGTGCGCGCGGTGGGCGCCTACTCGGGCAACTTCCTCGAGATGAGCCTGACCACGCCGCTCACCGCCGACGACGCGCAGTGGATGCAATGGTGGACGTACTTCATGATGGCCTGGTGGCTCAGCTGGGGCGCCTTCGTCGGCGTGTTTTTGGCGAAGATCTCGCGAGGGCGCACCATCCGTCAGTTCATCGTGGGCGTGATGATCGTGCCCAGCCTGGTGTTCTTCGCGTGGTTCACCATTTTCGGCGGCACCGCGATCAAATCCGACCTGGACGGCACGAGCGACATCGGCGCCGCGGCGGCCGAGAACGTCAACTCCGCGTTCTTCGAGATGCTGGCACAGCTGCCCTTCGCGAACGTCACCTCGGTCATCGCGATTATTCTCGTGGTGCTGTTCTTCGTCTCGGGAGCGGATGCGAACACCTTCGTGCTGAGCATGCTGTCCTCCCGCGGTGCGCTGCAACCGTCCCGGCTGATTCTGGGCCTCTGGGGCGCGATCACCGGCCTGTGCGCCATCGCGCTGCTCACGATGGGCGGGTTGGAAGCCCTGCAGCAGGCCGTGATGTTGTCGGCGCTGCCGTTCACGCTGATTCTGGCGCTGCTCGGTGTGGCCCTCGTGATGCAGCTGCGCCAAGATCCCTACTTCGACTCCGTACCCGCCCCGGCGCAGGTTTGATACCGGGGCGCAGTTTAGAAACTGCGCCCCGGTATCAAACCTGCGCCCAGACGCGGGGTGCTGCCGCGCTACCCCTGCTCGCCGAGCGGCGCATACGCCCGCGTCTTCGGGCCGAGCGCCGCCCCGACGGCCACGAGTACCCCGGCCAGAGCGAGCAGCCCGGCCACCGCCGCCTGCTCACCGACAGCCTGCTGTAGCGGCGGCAGGTAATACGGGTATAGCGCCGGCAGCACGATTGACAGGCTGTACGCCACGCCGTATCCGCTGGCCCGCACCGATGCGGGAAATCGCTCGGTGAGATACGCCGCGACCGGCCCGTACACGGACACCGTGACAATCTGCAGCCCCGCCACGAGCAACACCAGCCCCGGCCCCGCGCCCTGCCGAAAAATCAGCAGGTATAGCAGCGGCGCCGCAATTGCCGAACCTGCCCCGAACGACACGAAAAACCGCCGCCGCCCGGTGAACGTCGACAGATGCCCGCACAGGGCCATCGCCACCGCCGACGCCGCCGTGGCGATGAACATCGTCAGCGACACCTCCTGCGCGCTGAACCGAGTGCCCAACTGCCCGGCGAGCACCGCGACGGCCATGTTCGTGAACAGCCACATGCCGCTCATCAGCACAAAAACCTGCCACAGCGGGCGGCGCAGCGAGCCGAACAGAATCTGTCGAAGCGGATGCGCCGAGCGGGCCCCGGGGGCCAGCACCGGGGCATCCGTCACATACGTGCGGTAATACCCGAGCAGGGCGAGCGCCATCAGCCCGCCCAGCAGGAACGGAATACGCCAGCCCCACTCGGCGTAGCGCTCGGCGCCGAGAATGCCCAGCAGCGCGAATACCAGCGCCGCGATCGAGGCGTTCGCCCAGGGGGACATCCACATGATCAGCCCGCTCACGAGGCCGCGACGGCGGGGCGCGGCCCACTCCATGGCCAGCGGCACAGCGGATGTGTACCCGCCGCCGATGAAGATTCCGCCCAGAAAGCGCAGCGCGAGAATCAGCCACAGCGTGGCCGCGCCGACCACCACCTGCCCCGGAACGGCCGCGATCATGAGCGTGGTGATGCCCACCCCCGCGATGCTGATCTGCGTGGTGACGGTGCGGCCGATGCGGTCCGCCAGCGGCCCGAAAATGCCCGCCCCGAGCGGCCGCCCGATCAGCGTGGCCACGAAAATCAGGCCCGCGTTGGTGGCCAGATTCTCGGTGCCGTAGAGGTGCGCGGCGGCCGGCGCGAGGGCAATGATCGGCAGGAAGATGTCGAACTGGTCGACATAGTTGCCCATGATGCCGCCGCGCACCGCCCGCCGCGCCGGCAGCGCCGGGGGAGTGCCGGGGGCCGCCGAGCCGGAGTGTGGCGCCGCGGCGCCTGCTACTGCCGCCGCGGCGGCGGATGCGGATGTGACGGGGTCGGTCGTGCTCATATGAAGCTCCCTACGTCGGTATTACCCGAACAGGTTCAACGGTCGACGGCCCTGGCCGTCCTCTCAGCTCGCTGGTGCGGGCTCCCGTGGTGGTGAGTGACACATCCACCCTACGGGCCCTCCCCGCCACGAACGACCAGCCCTGGGCCCCCCCCCGGGGCTAATTCAGGTAATCCGTCCGGCTTCGGCGGGGCCGCCGCACTGATCCGCGGCGTCTGAGCCTGTCCAGCGGGGATTTCCTGAATTCGCCACAGGGGCTGCCGGCCGTGCGCGCCCGGCACCGCCCGCCGCGCGGCGTCACATGGCGACCCCTCTCAGTCCCACCATTTAGGATGGAAACTTGGGGCTTGCCCCTTTCCCCAACCTCAGGAGTGTCACGTGGCTTTGATCGTGCAGAAGTTCGGCGGATCATCCGTCGCCGACGCCGAGAGCATCAAGCGGGTCGCGCGGCGTATCGTCGACACGCAGAAAGCCGGCAACGAGGTTGTCGTGGCCGTCTCGGCCATGGGTGACTCCACCGACGAACTGCTCGACCTAGCCCACCAGGTCACCCCGCTGCCCGCGCCGCGTGAGCTCGACATGCTGCTCACCGCCGGCGAACGAATCTCGATGGCGCTGCTCGCCATGGCGATCAAGAGCCTGGGCTACGACGCCCGCTCCTTCACCGGCAGCCAGGCCGGCATGATCACCGACGCCCAGCACGGCGCCGCGCGCATCGTGGACGTCACCCCCGGCCGCCTGCGCGCCGCCCTCGACGAGGGCGCCATCGCCATCGTCGCCGGCTTCCAGGGCTTCAACCGCGACACCAAAGACATCACCACCCTCGGTCGCGGCGGCTCCGACACCACCGCCGTCGCCCTCGCCGCGGCCCTCGGCGCCGATGTCTGCGAGATCTACACGGATGTCGATGGCATCTTCACCGCGGACCCGCGCGCCGTTCCCAAGGCCCGCAAACTCGACAAGATCACCAGCGAAGAAATGCTCGAGCTGGCCGCCGCGGGCGCCAAGGTCCTATATATACGTGCAGTGGAATACGCCCGCCGCCACGGCGTGACGCTGCACGTGCGCTCATCGTTTAACAACAACACCGGCACAATCGTGTACAACGCGGCAACCGCTCGCGCGAATGGAGAGACAGTGGAAGAGCCAATCATCGCCGGGATCGCCGCCGACCTCAGCGAAGCCAAGGTGACCGTCGTGGGCGTTCCCGATATTCCCGGTAAGGCCGCGCAGATCTTCAAGATCGTCGCCAACACCAACGCCAACGTGGACATGATCGTGCAGAACGTGTCGGCCGCGTCGACGGGCCTGACCGACATTTCCTTCACCCTGCCCAAGTCGGAGGGCCAGCGGGTTCTCACCGCACTGACCAACGAGCAGAAGTCGGTCGGGTTCGTCAGCTTGCAGTATGACGACCAGATCGGCAAGCTCGCCCTCGTGGGCGGCGGCATGCGCAGCAATACCGGCGTCTCGGCGAAACTGTTCGAGGCGCTGTACGAGGCCGGCATCAACATCGAGATGATCAGCACGAGCGAGATCCGCATCTCGGTCGTCACCCGCGCCGACACCATCCAGCAGGCCATGCGTGTGCTGCACACCGCGTTCGAGCTCGACGGCGACGCCGAAGCCACCGTGCACGGCGGCACCGGCCGCTAACCCTCGCCGCCACAAACACACCGCAGCACCTGACACCGGCACCAGGCAGCGCATAACTCCTGCAGATTCTGTAACGGCTCGAGAAGTCGCCCGTCTTTCCGGGCTTCTGCTCGCAGTCGCCAAGAATGTGCAGGAGTTATGCTCGCGGTTCGGCCGAGACCAGCGAAAATGGCGGTCGCAGGCAGGCAGGCAGGCAGGCAGGCAGGCAGGCAGGCAGGCAGGCAGGCAGGCAGGCAGGCAGGCCTCGCCCCACACCCGTAAACAGACCCGCAGTACCCGACACCGGCACCAGGCCCGAGCAAAGGAACCTCCCGTGACCAGCACCGCCTTGAACAACACCGCAACGAGCACCGCCCCCGGCATCAACATCGGCGTCGTCGGCGCCACCGGCCAGGTCGGCGCCGTGGTGCGTCGGCTGCTGGCCGATCGGGACTTTCCGGTCAAGAGCATCCGCTTCTTCGCCTCGCCGCGCTCGGCCGGAACGCTGCTGTCGTTCCGCGGCGTCGACGTGGTCGTGGAAGACGCCTCCACCGCCGACCCGACCGGGCTCGACGTGGCGATCTTCTCGGCCGGCGCCACCCTCTCCAAGGCGCAGGCCCCGCGCTTCGCCGCCGCCGGTGTGACCGTGGTCGACAACTCCTCCGGCTGGCGCATGGACCCAGATGTTCCCCTGGTCGTGAGTGAGGTGAACCCCGAAGCTATCGATCTGGCCGTGAAGGGCATCATCGCCAACCCGAACTGCACCACCATGGCCGCGATGCCGGTGCTCAAGGTGCTGCACGACGAAGCCGGCCTTGAACGGCTCATCGTGAGCACCTACCAGGCCGTGTCCGGCAGCGGCCTCGCCGGTGCCTACGAACTGGCCAGCCAGGTGCGCATCGCCGTGCAAGACGAGAACCTGCTGCAGCTCGTGCACAGCGGCGACGCCGTGACGCTGCCCGAACCCACCATCTACGTGCGCCCGATCGCCTTCGACGTCATCCCGCTGGCCGGCAACCTCGTTGACGACGGCAGCTTCGAAACCGACGAAGAGAAGAAGCTGCGCAACGAGAGCCGCAAGATTCTTGGTATCCCCGAGCTGCGCGTCTCGGGCACCTGCGTGCGCGTGCCTGTGTTCACCGGCCACTCCCTCTCGATCAACGTGGAATTCGCCCGCCCGCTCTCGGTGGCGCGCGCGACCGAACTGTTGACGGATGCCCCGGGCGTCTCCCTCACGGATGTTCCGACCCCGCTCCAGGCCGCCGGCCAGGACGACAGCTTCGTGGGACGCATCCGCCAGGACGAGGGCGTGCCCGACAACCGCGGCCTCGCCCTGTTCATCAGCAACGACAACCTGCGCAAGGGCGCCGCCCTGAACGCGGTGCAGATCGCCGAGCTGATCGCGACCCGACTCACCGCCTGACTCACCGCCTGACTCGCCTGACCCCCAACCGGCCCGGTGGGCGGCGGCCCGGCGTAGCCAGCGGGCGACCGCGGCCGGCTTCGCGCGGCTTCGCGCGGCTTCGCGCGGCTTCGCGCCCGCCGATAAGTCCGGAAGCGTGAGCGCGCCCCATTTGG
>JBBQYN010000149.1:0-6319 GCA_038208655.1 Actinomycetales bacterium | reverse complement strand
CTGCGGGCATCCGCTTCGTCGGTTTAATGCCGCGGTCGGGTGCGTGTCTACCACCGGATGCGCGCAAAACCGTCCCGCAGCCGGGCAGCAACACCGCGAGGTCGGCCAGGGTGTCGAGGTCCGGGAGCGCTGGCATCATCCAGGCCTGCTGGTGACGGCTGAGGCCGCCGCAGGAGAGAGCAGCAGCCCCCGATTTCTCGAGGGCTGCTGCTCCGGGCCGAAGCCCGTGAATTCTGTACCGGTGGTGGGACTCGAACCCACACGTCCTCTCGAACAAAGCATTTTGAGTGCTCCGCGTCTGCCATTCCGCCACACCGGCTCAGTGTCCTTGATCAGAATACCGTAGGCTTTGGCTGTGACCGACCAAGACAGCACCCCCACCCCTCCGCGCCGCGTCGTCGTCGCTGAGGACGAGTCCCTTATCCGCCTCGACATCGTCGAGATTCTCAGAGACAACGGTTTCGAAGTTGTCGGCGAAGCCGGCGACGGTGAAACAGCCGTGGCCCTGGCCCGGGAACTGCGCCCCGACCTGGTCATCATGGACGTGAAGATGCCCCAGCTCGACGGCATCAGCGCGGCCGAGCGGCTGTCCAAGGAGCACATCGCTCCCGTCGTGCTGCTGACCGCGTTCAGCCAGAAGGAACTCGTGGAGCGGGCCACCGAAGCCGGCGCCCTCGCCTACGTCGTGAAGCCCTTCACCCCGAACGACCTGCTGCCCGCCATCGAGATTGCGCTGTCCCGGTACAGCCAGATCATCACCTTGGAAGCCGAGGTGGCCGACCTCGTCGAACGCTTCGAGACCCGCAAACTCGTCGACCGCGCCAAGGGCCTGCTCAACGAAAAGATGGGTCTGACCGAACCCGAAGCGTTCCGCTGGATTCAGAAGGCGTCCATGGACCGCCGGCTCACCATGCACGACGTGTCCCAGGCGATCATCGAGCAGCTCTCCGCCAAGAAGTAGCGCGCCAAGAAGTAGCGCGCCAAGAAGTAGCGTTAGCGGCCGACATCGGTTGCTGAACAGTTCGGCCCGGTCAACGATGACCGGGCCGAACGACGTTAACGCGGGCCTACTGGGCCGGACGGTCCCGGATGATGTTCGTGATGCGAATCGTGGAGCAGCGCCGGCCCTGCTCGTCACTCACGGCGATCTCATGCGTCGTCAGGGTGCGACCCAGGTGAATCGGGGTGCAGACTCCCGTGACGAAACCGGACGTCGCCGAGCGGGTGTGCGTGGCGTTGATCTCAATACCGACCGCGAGTTTGCCCGGCCCGGCATGCAGGTTCGCCGCCATCGACCCGAGGGACTCGCCCAACACCACGTAGGCGCCGCCGTGCAGCAGCATCGCCGGCTGGGTATTGCCCTCCACGGGCATGCGAGCCACGGCCCGGTCCACGGTGAATTCGAGGAACTCGATGCCCATCTTGTCGGCGAGAGCTCCGCCGCCGCGCTGCTGAACCCAGTCGAGGGCGTCTTCGGTCTGACTAAACATGATCACCTTTGGTCAGAGCCGTTCGCCCCGCACGGCCGAACGGCCGGTGGGCTTGTAGGCTGAGGGAGTGTTGGACTCCGAAAAGCCTACCCTGATGATCATTGACGGCCATTCCCTGGCGTTCCGGGCATTCTTTGCCCTGCCGGTGGATAGTTTCCAGACCCAGGCCGGGCAGCACACGAACGCCATCCACGGCTTCCTGTCGATGCTGCTGAGCCTGCTGCGCAACGAAAAACCCACCCACATCGCGGTGGCCTTCGACATCTCGCGGGCCTCGTTCCGCACACGGGAATACCCGGAGTACAAGGGCACCCGCAACGCCACCCCGCCCGAGTTCCTCGGACAGATCCCGCTGCTGCAGGAAGCACTCGCAGCCATGAACATCACCACGATCACGAAGGAAGACTTCGAGGCCGACGACATTCTGGCGACGCTGTCGGTGCAGGGCAACGCGGCCGGCTACAACGTGCTCGTGGTGTCCGGTGACCGCGACGCCATCCAGCTGGTCAACGACAACGTCACGTTGCTCTACCCGGCCAGCCAGGGCGTCTCCGCGCTCACCCGGTACGACCCGGCCCGAGTGCGGGAACGCTACGGCATCGACCCCGCGCAGTACCCCGACGTGGCCGCCCTCGTGGGTGAGACCAGCGACAACCTGATCGGCATCAGCAAGGTCGGTGAGAAAACCGCCGTGAAGTGGCTCGGCCTGTACGGCAGCCTCGACGGCATCCTCGAACACGCCGACGAGATCAAGGGCGTTGTGGGCAACAACCTGCGCGAGCAGAAAGACAACGCGATCCGCAACCGCCGGCTGAACCGGCTCGTGACCGACGTCGAACTCGACGTCAGCGTGCCGAACCTGCAACGCGGCGCCATGAACCAGGACGCCGTGCGTGACATCTTCGGCCGGCTCGAATTCAAGAGCCTGCTCGACCGGGTTCTCAAGCTGGGGGGCGCCGACGACGCGAGCATCGCGGCCACCGGCGCCGCCGGAGTCATCGCCGAGGAAGCCCTCATCGTGGCGCCGGCCGCGCCGGCCGCGCAGACCCTGCTCGACGAGGAACTGTCAGCGTGGATCGTGCGCGCCACCGCTGCGCACCCGGCCGGGCTCGGGCTGACCGTCGAGGTTCAGGAGGGCCGAGCGATCGGGTTCGGCCTCGCCAGCCCCACCGAGACGATCACCCTGCCCTGGCTGCCCGACCGGGCCGACTACGCCCCCTTCGAAGCATGGCTGGCCAGCGACGCGCCCAAGATTATGCACGAAGCCAAACCGCAGCTCAAGGCCCTGCACCGCACAGGGCTGCCCGTGGCAGGGCTCGCCGTGGACACCCTCGTCGCCGCCTGGCTGCTGCGACCCGGCGGACCCGACAAGACCCTCGCCGACCTCGTCATCCGCTACCTCGACGAGACCCTGCCGGTGACCGACCCGAACCAGCTGCTTCCCGACGACTCCGAGCCGGGCGGCGTTCCCGCCCAGGCCTGGTACACCCTGCGGCTCGCGCCGGCCATTCTGGCCCAGCTCGATGCCGGCTCCGTGCGGGTTCTGACCGAGATTGAGATTCCCACCCTGCTGACCCTGGTCGGCATGGAACTGACCGGCGTCGCCGTGTCCCACGAACAGTTGGCTGCCCTGTCCGCGCAGCTTGGCGAACGGTCCGCGGCGCTGGCGGCCAGTGCCTACGCCGAGATCGGCCGGGAGGTGAACCTCGGATCGCCCAAGCAGCTGCAGGACGTGCTCTTCGACCAGCTCGGCATGCCGAAAACCCGCGCCAACAAGACCGGGTATTCCACGGATGCTGGGGCCCTGGCTGATCTGCAGGCCAGCAACCCGCATCCGTTCCTGGGCCTGCTGCTGCAGCACCGGGACGCCACGAAACTGCGCCAGATCGTGGAGACCCTCGACAAGGAAATCGACGACACCGGGCGCATCCACACGACCTACGTGCAGATCGGCACCGCGACGGGCCGCATCTCGTCGAACGAACCGAACCTGCAGAACATCCCGGTACGCACCGAAGAGGGCCGACGCATCCGGGCGGCGTTCCACGCCGGACCGGGCAGTGAAAGCCTGCTCACCGCCGACTACTCCCAGATCGAGATGCGCATCATGGCGCATCTGTCCGAAGACGCCGGCCTGATCGAAGCCTTCAACGCCGGGGAAGACCTGCACCGCTTCGTGGGTGCGCGCATCTTCGGCGTCACACCCGAAGAGGTCAGCCCCGAGATGCGTGGCAAGGTCAAGGCGATGAGCTACGGCCTCGCGTACGGGCTGAGCGCCTTTGGCCTGTCCAAGCAGCTGCGCATCGACAACAAAGAAGCCAAGCAGCTCATGACGGACTACTTCGCCCGGTTCGGTGCCGTGCGGGACTACCTGCGTCACGTTGTGGAACAGGCCAAGGTCGACGGCTACACGCAGACTCTGTTCGGTCGGCGGCGGCCGTTCCCCGACCTGCACAGCCCGAACCGGGTATTGCGCGACAACGCCGAACGGGCCGCGTTGAACGCGCCCATTCAAGGTTCCGCCGCCGACATCATGAAGATCGCCATGAACGGCATCGCCGAGGATCTGGGCACGCAGAACATGGGATCGCGCATGATGCTGCAGGTGCACGACGAATTGATCTTCGAGGTCGCCCCGGGGGAGTGGGACGCCCTCAGCGCCGTGGTGACCAGCCGGATGGGATCGGCCGCCGACCTGCTGGTGCCGCTGGACGTGCAGCTGGGTCGCGGCGCCAACTGGGACGACGCCGCGCACTAAGGACCGCGCGCTGACGACCGCGTACTGACGATCGAAATTCGACGCCCGCACCGCTCGGTGCGGGCGTCTTCGGTCTAGGCTCGGGCCATGACAACCCTGCCCCCGCGCGCCGCGACCCCGATCGACCAGATCGCCGAAACCTGGGTGGACACCCTCGTCGAGCTCGATCCGACCGTGGGCACTTATATCGGACGCCCGGAGGGCGACGGTCGCTTCGGTGACCTGTCGCCGGCCGGCCACGACCGGTACGTGCAGGAAGCGACCCGGGTGATCGCCGCCCTCGACGCCGCGCCGGTCGGCGACGCCGTCGACGAGGTCACCCGCGCCGACCTGCGCGCCAGTCTCGCGCTCGACCTCGACAGCTCGGCCGCGGGCCTGCAGCTGCGGGACCTGAACGTGATCGCCTCGCCGGCCCAGGGCATCCGTGACGTCTTCGACCTGATGCCCACCCGCACCGTCGCGGACTGGGCGACCATCTCCCAGCGGCTTCAGGCCGTTCCGCAGGCGGTGGACGGGTACATCGAAACCCTGCAACTCGGCATCATCCGGGGTATCACCCCGGCCCGGCGGCAGGTGCGTGAAGTGCTCGCCCAGACCCGCCGGCACGCCGCCAACGACGGCTTCTTCGCCGCATTCGCCGCCGACGCCAGCCCCGAGACCGGCACACTGCCCGCCTCGCTCGCGACCGATCTCGGGCTCGGTGCCCGCCGCGCCGCAGCCGCCTACGAGAAGCTGAGCACCTTTCTGCGCCACGACCTCGAACCGGTGGCCACCCTGCAAGACGCCGTCGGGCGGGAGCACTACGCCCTGCGCTCGGAGCAGTTCCTCGGCGCCACCATCGACCTCGACGAAACCTACGACTGGGGCGTCGAGGAACTGGCCCGCATGACCACTGAGCAGGAAAGCATCGCCCGGCAGATCGTGTCCGGCGGCAGCGTCGCCGACGCGATTGCGTTTCTGGACACCGACCAGAGCCGCAAACTGCAGGGCACCGGCGCGCTGCAGGCCTGGATGCAGCAGACCAGCGACCGCGCCGTGGCCGAACTCTCCCAAAGCCAGTTCGACATCCCCGACGAGATTTCCACCATCGAGTGCATGATCGCGCCCACGCAGGAGGGCGGGATCTACTACACCGGCCCCACCGACGATTTCTCCCGCCCGGGCCGCATGTGGTGGTCGGTGCCGCGGGGCGTCACCGACTTCGACACCTGGCGCGAACTGACCACTGTCTACCATGAGGGCGTTCCGGGGCATCACCTGCAGATCGGCCAGGCCGTGTACAACCGCGCCACCCTGAACACCTGGCGGCGCCAGCTGGCGGGCACGTCGGGCCATGCCGAAGGCTGGGCGTTGTACGCCGAACGACTCATGGAACAGCTCGGCTACCTCGACGATCCCGCCGACCGACTGGGCATGCTCGACGGGCAGCGGATGCGGGCCGCCCGCGTAGTGCTCGACATCGGCGTGCACCTGGGCAAACGTCGCCCCGACGGCGGCGGAATCTGGACCGCGGAGTACGCCTTCGAATTTCTCGGCCAGAACGTGAACATGAATGCCGGTTTCGTGAAATTCGAAGTCAACCGGTACCTTGGCTGGCCCGGGCAGGCGCCGTCGTACAAGGTCGGCCAACGGCTCTGGGAGCAGCTGCGCGACGACTGCCGCAACCGCGAAGGCGACGCGTTCTCGATCAAGGACTTCCACCGGCGGGCCCTCGCGCTGGGCGGCGTGCGGCTGGACACGTTGCGGTCGGCGCTCAGCTAGCACCCGGTTGCGTCGCTGTCGAGTGCGCCGCGACATCCGCCTGTCGAGTTGCCGATGCGGGCGTCAGGCGGCTACCATAAAGAGTCACATTTGTGACTACCCATCCGTTGCCGCACGCGGAGTTTCACACCCTGCACCAGAAACTGGTGCAGTCTGCGTCGGCCTGAGTTATGTCCATCCTGGAGCAACTACTACATGACAATCGCAACGACCGAACGGGCACCCAAGCAGGTCGCCATCAACGACATTGGATCTGCTGAAGACTTTCTTGCCGCGGTCGAAAAGACTCTGAAATTCTTCAACGACGGAG
>JBBQYN010000148.1:0-6322 GCA_038208655.1 Actinomycetales bacterium | reverse complement strand
CGAGCACGATGAACACCGTGTAGCGCAGCGCACCGGTGCGGCCCAGCTGGAACTGGCACAGGCCCATCAGGAAGATCAGGCTGACGCAGGCCAGCAGCAGGTCACGGTCCACAGCCTGCGGAATCATCAGGCAGCAAAAAGCCGTGATCGACCCGGCCAGGCCGGCCACCTGGGCGGTGCGGCGCAGCAGTCGATTCCGCTCTCGAAGAACGCGATTCATGAGCCCTGTCTGGTCAAAGTGTTTCGGGCGGCGGGGAAAATGGGCCGCTGGAGCGCTGCCGCCCCGTTGAGGCTACATCTGCACCATAGCGGGGTAGACGACTGCTAGGGCAGCAGTCGACGAATTTGTGCCCCGACAGCGTCGCTTTCGATCAGGAAACCATCATGGCCGTACACGGAATGCAGCACCACGGCGTCGAGGCCGTCGAGCGGGTTCGTCAGCTCGCCGGCGATCTGGCGCTGCCCGTCCACCGGGAAGAGCCGGTCGCTGTCGATGCCCACCACCAGGGTCAAAGCCGTGATCCGGGCCAGAGCGGATGCGATACCGCCACGACCACGACCCACGTCATGGGAGTTCATGGCCTCGACCAGAACGATGTAGCTGTTAGCGTCGAACCGGCGCGTGAACTTGTTGCCGTGAAAGTCGAGGTATGATTCCACAGCGAAGCGCCCACCGGCTCCAAGCGGACTGATCGGGCTCTGCCAGTTGCGTTCGAACCGCAGGTTCAGCTCGGCGCGGCTGCGGTAGTTCAGCAGTGCCATCCGCCGGGCGAGGGCCAGCCCGGAGGTGGGGCCGTCGGCGGCGTCGTAGTAGTCGCCACCGCGAAACAGTGGGTCGGAGCGCACGGCTTCGATCTGCACCGAATTCAACGCGATCTGGTCGGCCGTGGTCTCGGGCGGGGCAGCGAGAATGAGCAGGCGTTCCACCCGGTGCGGGTGTTCGATCGCCCATTCGAGGGCGTGCATGCCGCCCATCGACCCGCCGATCACGGCCGCCCAGGTTTTGATGCCGATCCGGTCGGCGAAGGCGCTCTGCGCGGCGACCTGATCGCGAATGGTGACGTAGGGAAACCGGCCGCCCCACTCCACGCCGTCGTCAGCGAGGGAGGAGGGCCCGGTGCTGCCCTGGCAGCCGCCGAGCATGTTCGGGGCCACCACGAACCAGCGGTCGGTGTCGATGGCCAGTCCCGGGCCCACAATGCCCGCCCACCAGCCGGCGGTCGCATGGCCGGGGGAATCCTCACCGAGGAGGTGGCTGT
This sequence comes from Actinomycetales bacterium, assembly GCA_038208655.1. GTDB lineage: Bacteria > Actinomycetota > Actinomycetes > Actinomycetales > Microbacteriaceae > Cryobacterium. Next base: position 5,063 of record JBBQYN010000148.1, on the reverse strand, counting down.
CACCGGTGAGCGCGTGCAGCACCAGCACCGCGTTGTCGCCGGTGGGGGAGAGGGTGCCCCAGGTCTCGTAGGCGATCCGCACGTTGGGCAGCACACCGCCGGCCTCCAGGGGCAACGGCCCAATGCGCACAAAGCGGCGGTCGCCCACAGGGTCGCCGTCGCGCCAGGCGCCGGTCGCCGGCGGTTTGCCGAGCAGCGCCCGCTCCTCGGCCTGAGAGACGAAGCGGGACGGGACGGTGTCTTCCGAGATTTGCCATTCCATAGATGGTTCCATTGTGGCGGGAGACGGGGCCTCCCGCCGAATGCGACGTCTTACAGCGACTCAGAACGTGCAGTGACTCCTTCTTCCGGGCGCGCTCAGGCGTTCAGCCGGGACGCCGTCGTGACCGCGCGGGCCGCGCCGAGCCCGTCCTCCAGATCACGAATCAGATCGGCCACATTCTCAATACCCACCGACAGTCGTACCAGGCCCGGCGTGACGCCGGCGGTGAGTTGCTGTTCGGGGGTGAGCTGGGCGTGGGTGGTGGATGCCGGGTGGATCACCAGCGAGCGTACGTCGCCAATGTTGGCGAGGTGGCTGAACAGGCGCAGATTGTCGACCAGGGCCCGGCCGGCGTCGACGCCACCGGTGAGCTCGAACGACAACACGGCGCCCACGCCGAGCGGCGCGTAGCGGTTCGCGGCCGCGTACCACGGGCTGGACGGCAGCCCGGCGTAGTTCACCGAGGCGATGTCAGGGTGTGCTTCCAGCCATTCCGCGATCTGCTGGGCGTTGTGCACGTGCCGTTCGATGCGCAGGCTGAGGGTTTCGATGCCCTGAATGAGCTGCCAGGCGCTGGCCGGGGCGATGGACGAACCGAGGTCGCGCAGCAGCTGCACGCGGGCTTTGATGATGTACGCGATGCCGTCGCCGAGAACGGTCGTGTAGCTGGCCCCGTGGTAGGAGGGGTCGGGTTCGGTCAGGCCGGGGAACTTCTCGACGTTCTTGGACCACTCGAACCGGCCGCCGTCCACGAGAACGCCGCCGATGATGGTGCCGTGCCCGCCGAGGAATTTGGTGGCGGAGTGCACGATCAGGTCGGCACCGTGCTCGAAGGGGCGGATCAGGTACGGGGTGGCGATGGTGTTGTCCACGATCAGCGGCACGCCGTTGTCGTGTGCCACGTCGGCGACCAGCCGAATGTCGAGCACGTTGATGCGGGGATTGCCGATCGTTTCGGCGAAGAACAGCTTCGTGTTGGGCTGCACCGCGCGGCGCCACTCATCGGCGTCGTCCTGGTCTTCCACGAAGGTCACGTCGATGCCGAGCTTCTTCAGGGTGTACTTGAAGAGGTTGTAGGTGCCCCCGTAGATGGAGCTGGACGACACGATGTGGTCGCCGGCCTGGGCGATGTTGAGCACCGCGAACGTGGATGCGGATTGCCCCGAGGCCAGCAGCAGTGCGCCGGTGCCGCCCTCGAGCGCGGCCACGCGTTCCTCGACGACGGCTTGGGTCGGGTTCTGGATGCGGGTGTAGATGTTGCCGAATTCGGCCAGCGCGAACAGGTTCTGGGCGTGCTCGGCGCTGTTGAAGACATACGACGTGGTCTGGTAGATCGGCGTGGCCCGGGCGTTGGTGACCGGGTCGGGGTGCGCTCCCGAGTGCACCTGCTTGGTTTCGAACTTCCAGTCCGCTGCGACGTCGCTCATGAGGTCTCCTTGGCCCGAGCCTGGTCCGTCCAGCGCTCACCGGCGAGCCTAAACACGGCACGGAACGGGCACAAGAGGCCCGCAATACGGCGTCACAGACCCGGCAGCCCGGCGTCACACACCCTCGCCTCGGCCCGGTGGCGAACGGCTACTTACGGTCGCGGGCGGGCAGCACGATGGTTCCGGTGGGCGTGGCCGCGGTCGGGCGGAACAGCCAGCGCACGCGTGGTTCGACCAGTGGTCGGGTCAGCCGCCGCACGAGCGGTTGCGCCAGGCCCACCGAGATCAGCACGCTGAGCATGATCATTGCCGGCAGCATCCACCACGGCTGTGGTCCGTCGAGCAGTCCCGACTCCCGCAGCGGGTACAGCACGAAACTGTGCAGCAGGTAGATGTACATGGTGGCGCCGCCGAGCAGGCTGAACCAGGTCAGCACCCGGGGGACCAGCGTCAGGAAAGCAACGACCAGTGCGAACGCCAACAGGATCACGCCGAGACGGATGCCGACGGCCCAGAACTCGTCGTAGCCGAAGCTTGGGTAGGCCTCGTCGTAGGTCAGGAAACGCCGCACCTGGAAGGCGCGCAGCTGGGGCGTGAAAGCCAGGCACAGCGTCAGCAGCGCCCCGAACAGCGCCAGGGCGCCGGCACGCCACCGCCAGACGATGCCGGGGCGCAGCGACAGCCAACGGTCGGTCAGTTTCCATTGGCGCAGCTTCCAGCCGAACACGAAGAAGGGCAGCAGGCCAATCGTGCGGGACAGTGCGAAGGTGCTGTCGATCTGGTCGACGAAACCGGCGCCGAGCGACAGCAGGATGCTGATCAGCAGCGGGTAGCGCAGCTGCACCAGGTAGGGCAGCAGCACCCGCCAGACGATCAGTGCGAGCAGAAACCACAACGTCCACGACGCGGAGGAGTAGTCGAGCCGAAAGCTGCCGCCGAGCAGCCAGCGCAGCGTCGTCCAGAGGGTCTCGAAGATCACGTACGGAATCACCAGGTCGGTGATCAGCCGGTTCAGCTGCCGGATGTCGGGCGGGCCGGACTTGGCGAAATAACCGCTGACGGCCACGAACAGCGGCACGTGGAAGGCGTAGATGAACAGGTAGGTGGCATAGGCGGTGTCCGATTCGCCGATCAGTTTCAAGATGGCGTGACCGGTGACCACCAGCGTGATGGCGATGAAGCGGGCGTTGTCCCAGAGCGGTACCCGCTGCTTGGTCGGGGGTACCGGGGGCGCGGTCGCAGGCATGGACGGGGGCTGTTGGTCCGGGTCGGTGCTCATTGACCCCATTCTCCCGTCAGAATAGAGAAATGGATACTCGACGCGTGGTTGTGACCGGTGCAAGTTCAGGAATCGGGGCCGCCACGGTGCGGCTGTTCCGCAGTCGCGGCTGGGCGGTGGTGGGAGTGGCGCGTCGCGCCGACCGGCTCGCGGCGCTCGCCGCGGAGACCGGCGCTGAGGTGTTCACCGCGGACCTCACGGTGCAGGCCGACGTCGATGCTCTACGGGACTACCTGGCGGAATCCGGTGCGGTGCACGCGCTGGTGAACAACGCCGGCGGAGCCAAGGGCCTCGACTCGGTCGAGGCGTCCAGCATCGAGGACTGGGCGTGGATGTTCGAGATCAACGTTCTGGCCGTGAAGCGGGTCACCACCGCGGTGCTGCCGCTGCTGCGCGACACGATCCGGCAGGGCGGCGGCGCCGCGACCATCGTGACTGTCACGTCGATCGCGGGGCACGTGGCCTACCTCGGCGGCGGCGGGTACAACGCGGCCAAGTTCGCCGCGCACGCCATGACCGAGGTGCTGCGGTTGGAACTGAACGGGGAGCCCATCCGGGTGATCGAGATCGCCCCCGGCATGGTCAAGACGGAGGAGTTCGGCCTGGTGCGCTTCGACGGTGACGCGGAGAAGGCGGCGGCCGCGTATGCCGATGTGCCGCATCCGCTCACCGCGGAGGACATCGCCGACACCATCGTGTCGAGTGTGGAACGCCCCGCGCACGTGAACCTCGACCTGATCGTGATCAAGCCGGTCGCCCAGGCCGCTCCCACGCGCATCGCGCGCGGCCCGCTGGCCCCGAAGGCCTGACCCCCGAAGGCCTGACCGGCTCGGCGTGGTCGCGCATCAGGGCGGATTCGTCGAGGGGGATGTCACCAGGGACTCGGCCCAACAGAGAGACGGACTGTAGTCCTACAAACGACACTACTCCCCCCGGCGCGGCGGCCGAGGGGAGTAGAAATCGTGCGAGTGGAGCGGGTGATGCGTGCCGTCTAGTGTTCGACGGCCTTCTCTGCACCGTGTCCGGTGAGGGACCGAACGGCCATTTCGGCGGCCAGGTGCGGGTCTTCCCGGCGGCTGCTCGTGACGGTTCCGAGCCAGCCCAGGAAGAATCCGAGCGGGATCGAGATGATGCCCGGGTTCTTGAGCGGGAAGAGCGCGAAGTCCACGCCCTCACCGAACATGGAGGTGGGCTCGCTGGAGAACACCGGGGAGAAGATGATCAGCAGGATGGCGGCACTGAGTCCGCCGTACATGCTCCACAGTGCTCCGCGGGTGGAGAACTTCTTCCAGAACAGCGAGTACAGAATCGTCGGAAGGTTGGCGCTCGCCGCGACGGCGAAGGCCAGGGCGACCAGGAAGGCGATGTTCTGCCCCTGCACACCGATACCACCGGCGATGGCGAGAGCACCGATCACGAGCACCGTGCGACGGGCGACCTTGACTTCGGCCTCCGGGGTGGCCTTGCCCTTCTTGATGACACTGGCGTAAATGTCGTGCGCGAAGGACGTGGCCGCCGTGATCGTGATGCCGGCAACGACCGCGAGGATGGTCGCGAAGGCGATCGCGGAGATGAATCCGAGCAGGATCGGTCCGCCGAGGGCGAGCGACAAGAGCGGAGCAGCCGAGTTGACGCCGCCGGGAGCGGCGAGGATGGTCTCGCCACCGACCAGTGCTGCGGCACCGAATCCGAGCACCAGGGTGAAGACGTAGAAACCGCCGATCAGCCAGATGGCCCAGACCACGCTCTTGCGGGCTTCCTTCGCGGTGGGAACCGTGTAGAAACGCATCAGCACGTGCGGCAGGCCCGCCGTTCCGAGCACCAGGGCGATGGCGAGGGAGATGAAGTCCAGCGGGTTGGCACCGTAGGCCAGTCCCGGAGCCAGGATGGCGTCGGCCGGGATGTGGGTGGAGTTCTCGACGGCGCTCGCGAGCACGTTGGAGAAGTTGAACCCGTTGATGATCATGACCCACAGGGTCATGCCGAAGGCACCGATGATCAGCAGGAACGCCTTGATGATCTGCACCCAGGTGGTGCCCTTCATGCCGCCGACGAGTACGTAGACGATCATGACGACACCCACGACGGTCACGAC
>JBBQYN010000147.1:0-6338 GCA_038208655.1 Actinomycetales bacterium | reverse complement strand
AACGGCGGCTCGCAGGGCATACTCTTCGATCGGAACGACGCGTTCGTGAAGCTGGGGAAGAAGAACCGCACCTTCACGAAGAAGCAGCGCCTCGCGATCAGCTCCCGGGATGGCGGATGTGTCATCCCCGGGTGCAACGTTCCCGCGTACTGGACACAGATTCATCATGTGACGCCCTGGCGACACGACAAACACACCGAGATCGACAACGGCGTCTGTCTCTGCCGGCGACACCATGCGGAGATTGAGCAGTCCGGGTGGCAGATCATGATGGATAAGGGCAGGCCCATGGTGCGCGGCCCGGTGTGGGCCGACCCGAGCCAGACCTGGCGGCCGGCGCAGACACACCGCGCGAATCGGCCGGTCGCCGCCTGAACCCTGGTGGGGCTAGCCGATGAAGCTCATCACGTGCTTGAGTCGGGTGTAGTCCTCCAGGCCGTACCGGGACAGGTCCTTGCCATAGCCGGAGTGCTTGAAACCGCCGTGCGGCATCTCGGCCACCAACGGTATGTGCGTGTTGATCCAGACGCAGCCGAAGTCGAGATGTTTGGCCATGCGCATCGCCGTACCGTGGTTGCTGGTCCAGACGGATGACGCCAGGCCGTACTGCACATCGTTCGCCCAGGTCAGCGCCTGGCGCTCATCGGTGAACTTCTGCGCGGTGATGACGGGGCCGAAGATCTCGTTTTGCACCGCGGCATCCGTCTGCCGGAGGTTGGAGACGATGGTGGCCTCGTGGAAGTAGCCGCGGCTGCCCTGCCGGTGGCCACCCAGGTCGAGGCGGGCGTGGTCGGGCAGGTCGGCGATGACCGCTTCGACGCGGGCGAGCTGGTCGGCGCTGGAGAGGGCGCCGTAGAGAATGCCGTCGTCCAGCGGCGCCCCGGTGCGGGCATTGTCGCGGGAGTAGGCGGCGAGGGCGGCGACGAACTCGTCGTGCACACCCTCTTGCACCAGCACCCGGGTGGCCGCGGTGCAGTCCTGCCCGCCGTTGTAGAACGCGGCCGCCGAGATGCCGGCGACGGCGGCGGCAATGTCGGCGTCGTTGAACACGATGACCGGGGCCTTGCCGCCGAGCTCCAGGTGCACCCGCTTCACGTCGAGGGCGGCAGCGCCGGCCACCTCCATGCCCGCCCGCACCGACCCGGTGATCGACACCAGCTGCGGCGTGCGGTTGGTGACCAGGGCCCGGCCGGTGTCGCGATCACCGGTGACCACGTTGAAGGTTCCCGGCGGCAAAAATTCTGCGGCGATCTCGGCCATCAGCAGCGTAGACACCGGGGTGGTGTCGGAGGGTTTCAGCACGACCGTGTTGCCGGCGGCGAGTGCCGGGGCGATCTTCCACATCGCCATCATCATGGGGTAGTTCCACGGGGTGACCTGCCCCACCACGCCGATCGGCTCCCGGCGCACGAATGAGGTGTGGTCGGCGAGGTATTCCCCGGCGGAGGTGCCGTCGAGCATGCGGGCCGCTCCGGCGAAGAAACGCAACTGGTCGATCATCATGTCGACCTCTTCAGCTACCAACCCGGGGCGAGGCTTGCCGGTGTTCTCACTCTCCACGTCGGCCAGCTCCTCGCCGCGAGACTCAAGGGCGTCGGCGAAGCGCAGCAGGGCGCGCTGCCGTTCGGCGGGCGTGGTCTCACCCCACACCTCGAATGCAGCGGATGCCGCGTCGTAGGCGGCCCCAATATCGGCCTCGGTCGACGCCGGGGCGTGCGCGTACACCTCCTCGGTGGCCGGATTGATGATGTCGAGGTGGCTGGTCGCGGTCGACGAGGCGTAGTCGCCGTTGACGAAATTGCGCAGTTCACGGATGCCCATGGTGTCCTCTCTGACGGGGGTTCAGGCCGACGATACCGTACTTGGATCAGCCTCGGATGGGGGGCGTCATGGGGGCCTTCTGGCCCGCAGGATATGTTCGGGGCCCCGGGCCGGTGCGCTCGTCTAGCGCGGGGCGTGCGCCTCCAGAAACTGGTATACCTCGGTCTGGTCCACGCCGGGAAAGGTGCCTGTGGGCAGGGCGGCGAGCAGGCTCGTGGGGGTGCGGGCGGCCGGCCAGGACTGGCCTTCCCAGCGGCTGGACAGGTCATCGGGGGCACGCCGGCAGCACGACTCGTCGGGGCATTTGGAGGTCTCCCGGTGTGGGGTCTCGCGGCCGCGGAACCATTTCACGTGGTCGAAGGGTACGCCCACGCTCACCGAGTATTCGCCCTCCTTGGCCTTTTCGACCCGGGCCGTGCACCAGAAGGTGCCGGTGGGAGTGTCGGTGTACTGGTACCAGGCGCTGAACCGGTCGGGTACATCGAACACCGTGCGCGCCGTCCAGCTGCGGCACACCGTGGTGCCCTCGACGGCGCCCAGGGCGTCGCTGGGAAAGCGTACCGAGTCGTTTTCGTAGGCCTTGATGATGGTGCCGGATTCGTGCACCTTCATGAAGTGCACCGGAATGTCCAAGCGTGCGGTGGCGAGGTTCGTGAACCGGTGTGCGGCCGTCTCGTACGACACGGCGAAGGCGTCGCGCAGGTCTTCCATCGAGATGCGGCGCAGCGTCTTGGCTTCGGTGAGCATGCGCACCGCGTCACGTTCGGGCAGCAGGATGGCCGCGGTGAGATAGTTGGTCTCCACCCGCTGGCGCAGAAAATCAGCGTAATTTTCGGGTTCTTCGTGGGCGCACAGGTGGCTGGCGAAGGCCTGAACGATGGGGGAGCGGGTGTCCCGGGAGCTGGAACGGTCGGTGGGCAGGTAGATGCGGCCGTTGCGTTTGTCGGTCACGGACCGGGTGGAGTGCGGCAGGTCGTGCACGTAGTGCAGGGAATAGCCGAGATGGCTGGCCATGTCGGCGATGTCCTGCTGCGACACCGGGCCGCCGGAGTGTCCCACCGCGGTGAGCAGTTCCAGCGCCTGGGCCTCCAGCTCGGGAAAGTAGTTGTCTTGCTTGCGCATGATCGCGCGCAGCTGGGCGTTCGCGCGGCGAGCTTCTTCGGGGGTAGCGACGCGTTCGCGGTTGAGCCGGTCGATCTCGTTGTGCAGGCTCAGGATGGTCTGCAGCGTGTCGTCGCTCTGGCCCTTGCTCACCCGGATGCGGGGCAATCCGAGCGCGTCGAACACCGGCCCGCGCACCGCCCGCTCGACGGCGATCTCCAGTGCGGCACGGGGGGACGAGGCATTTGTTTTGAGCAGGTCGTCGACCGTGGTGCCCAGGGCCAGCGCGATGGTGCGCAGCATCGAGAGGCGCGGTTCGCGTTTGCCGTTCTCGATCATGGACACCTGGCTGGGGGCCCGGTCGATGGCGGCGGCGAGGGTGTCCAGGGTCATGCGGCGCTGGGTGCGCAGTTCCCGGATGCGCCGCCCGAGGGTGAGCGCGTCGAGCTCGGGTTCGGCGCCGGGCGCGGGGTCGGCGAGGGTGAGGGCGGACAGTGCTGTCGGATCGGCGATGATCATGGTTTCAGTGTGGCATGGTCGGCGGCCGGTCGGGCAAAAGTTTCGTGAATCGGAAGAACTGATGTTTTTCTGTACAGAACTTTCGGTCGGTGGGGGTGCGGTGGCGGCACAGTAGGAACACGAGCAAGATCCGCCACCGGGCATCGTCACCCCAGCACCGCCTCACCGCCTCACCCCAGCACCGCCTCACCCCAGCAGCGTCACCCCAAGGAGCAAGGAGAACACCATGAGCACCAGCGACCGGGCCACAATCGAACGCCCCACCCTCAACACCGGCAGTTTCGCCACGATTCGCCCGCACCTTGAGGTCACCGGTGTGCTCGGCTCCCGGTACGACGAGATCCTCACCCCCGAGGCGCTGGAATTTTTGGCCGAGCTGCACGAACTGTTCGCCGGCACCCGGCACGCCCTGCTCGCCGCCCGGCTGCAGAACCGCGTCGATGCCGCGAACGGCCGCGACCCGAAGTTCCTCAGCGAGACCGCGGGCATCCGCTCCGACAGTTCCTGGTCTGTGGCCGGAGCCGGCCCCGGCCTGGAAGACCGCCGGGTGGAGATCACCGGCCCGACCGACCGCAAAATGGCCATCAACGCGCTGAACTCCGGCGCCAAGGTGTGGCTCGCCGATCAGGAAGACGCCACCAGCCCCACCTGGGCGAACGTGATCGAGGGTCAGATCTCGCTCTTCGACGCGGTGCGCGGCCAGCTGGACTACACCAGCCCCGAGGGCAAGCACTACACGGTGACCGGCGACGCCCACGGCGACACGCCCACCATCGTGATGCGTCCGCGCGGCTGGCACCTGGTGGAGAAGAACATCACCTTCGTGGACCGTGCCAACCGGCGCGTGGCCGCATCGGGCAGCCTCATCGACTTCGGGCTGTACTTCTTTCACAACGCCCAGCGCTCCATCGCCAACGGCAGCGGCGCGTACTTCTACCTGCCCAAGCTGGAGAGCCACCTCGAGGCGCGGCTCTGGAACGATATCTTCACGTACTCCGAGGCCCGCCTCGGTACCCCGCACGGCAGCATCCGTGCCACCGTTCTGATTGAAACCATCCAGGCCGCGTTCGAGATGGAGGAGATTCTCTACGAACTGCGCGAGCACTGCGCCGGGCTGAACGCCGGCCGCTGGGACTACATCTTCTCGATCATCAAGACCTTCCGTGCTCGCGGCCGCCGGTTCGTGTTTCCCGACCGCAAGCAGATCACCATGACGGTGCCGTTCATGCGGGCCTACACCGAGCTGCTGGTGTCGACCTGTCACCGCCGCGGTGCCTTCGCGATCGGCGGCATGAGCGCCTTCATCCCCAACCGCCGCGACCCCGAGGTGACCCGGCTCGCCCTCGAGCAGGTCAGCGCCGACAAGCAGCGTGAAGCCGGCGACGGGTTCGACGGCACCTGGGTGGCACACCCCGACCTGATCGCCACCGCTCAGGCCGAGTTCGACGCGGTGCTCGGCGACCGGCCCAACCAGCTGCAGCGCCAGCGCCCCGAGGTCAGCGTGACGGCGGCGCAGCTGCTCGACATCGCGAGCGTCGAGGGGCAGATCACCGAGGCCGGCGTGCGCGGCAACCTGCTCATCTCGTTGCGCTACATCGAGTCCTGGCTGCGCGGCACCGGCGCCGCGGCGATCGACAACCTGATGGAAGACGCCGCCACGGCGGAGATCTCCCGCTCGCAACTGTGGCAGTGGATCCACACCGGTTCGGTGACCGCCGAAGGGCGACGCATCGACCTGGCCTGGGTGCTCAGCCTGCTCGACGAGGTCGTGGCGGGGCTGGACCGCAGCCCGACCGATCGCTTCGATGACGCCCTCACTGTGCTGCACAGCGCGGCGCTCGAGCCCGAGTTCCCCACCTTCCTCACCGTGGGCGCCTACGCGCACTTCCTGTAACTCGACCCCTCCGCGAGACGACGCGTTTCGCCCCTTCAGAGCCATCTGACGGGGCGAAACGCGTCGTCGCGCGGGGCAGGGGCGGGCAGGTGTGGCAGTCTCGAGTCATGAGCACCATTCGACCCGCGAGGTCAGCGGATGCCGCGGCCCTCGCCGACCTCGCCGCCGCCACCTTCGCGCTGGCCTGCCCGCCCGACGTCAACCTGGTCGCGGTGGCCGAGCACGTGCGCGCCGTGCTTTCGGAAGAGCACTTCGCGCGGCACCTGGCCGACCCCACCCACCTGATTCTCGTCGCCGAGGACGATTCCGCGGACAACGATGGCGCGGCGCACGAACTCGCCGGGTTCACCATGCTGGTGTTCGCAGAATCAGAGGATTCCGACGTTCTCGCGTGCATCAGCATTCGCCCGGCCGCCGAAATCAGCAAGTTCTACCTGCGGGCCGGCAGCCACGGCACCGGCTTGGCCGGGGAGCTCATGACGGCCGCTCTGCAGGCCGCGCGCGAGCGCGGCAGCGCGGGCGCCTGGCTGGGGGTGTACGAATTCAACGTGCGCGCCCAGCGCTTCTACATCAAGCACGGGTTCGCGACCGTGGGCACCAAGTTCTTCCGCTTCGATGGTCAGAACGAGACCGACCTGGTGCTGGAACGCGCGCTCTGAAGCCCCCGCCCCCCCCCGCGAGACGACACGTTTCGCCCTTAAAACGGCGGAATTAGGGGCAAAACGTGTCGTCTCGCGGGGTGGGGTGGGGTGGGGTGGGGTGAGTAGGGGTCAGGCTGGCGTGGGCTTCTTGACGTGCTCGTAGGCGGCGAGGGCAGCCCGGCGGGTTTCACCAAGGTCCACGATCGGCGCCGGGTACAGGTTGGTGCCCCACTCGGCGATGTTCTCGCGAATGTAGCGCTCCTGCGGGTCGAACTTCTTGGACTGCAGTTCGGGGTTGAACACGCGAAAGTACGGGGCAGCATCCGCTCCGGAGCCGGCAACCCACTGCCAGCCGAACGGGT
>JBBQYN010000146.1:0-6344 GCA_038208655.1 Actinomycetales bacterium | reverse complement strand
CGACGTGGCCGTGGGGAAGCTGGCGTTCATTCGAGGCCTCGCGCCGTCGGCCGGGGCGACGCCGTTGCGGGGCGGGGAGCTGGCCATCTATGTCGCCGTGGACGGGCTGTTCGCCGGCAGCATCGTGGCGAGCGACCCCGTGCGGCCCAACGCCCGCGACACGGTCGATCACCTCGCCCGGCTCGGTGTGCGCCACACCGTGATGCTCACCGGCGACGCCCAGGCGACGGCCGACCACATTGCGGCGCAGGTGGGCATCGTACGGGTGCAGGCGGAGTGCTTGCCCGCAGACAAGGTCGACGCCGTGCGCGCATTGACCCACAGGCCGGTGATCATGGTCGGTGACGGCGTCAACGATGCCGGCGTGGATTGCCTCTGGCTGAGGGTGGCGTCGTGCGCTAGCCTCGTGTCACCGGGATTCTCGCGGAGTCTCGCATCGTCGATAGGTCGCCTCGTGAGCAGAGCAGCACGGTCACCCTCGCGCGCCGACCGCGGCACGCTGTTTCGGGCCTGGCCCGGCCGCGCACTCGTGGCCGGGGTCTGCGGGTTCGCGCTCCTGGGCGGCATGCTGGCCGGGGCCGGGGCCGGGTCAGCGAACGCGAGCGTGGCGACCGGGTCGGTTGTCGTGCGGGGTGGGATCGTCTCGGCGCCGGCATCCGTGCACGGCAGCGGAGCGACGGGCCGGGTGATGGTGCCGGTCACCCCGACCACGACGGGAGCCGTGGGCCTGACCCTGAGCGGGCTCGCCCCGGGAGTCGTGCAATCCGACCCCGCCAGCACCGGATATCGCGTTGACGTGGCGCCGGGAACCCGCTGGGCCCGGTTCGACCTGGCCGCCGACGGGGCTCCGGTCGACGTGGTCGTGACCCTCGAGACGAACGCCGGCGCGCCGCTGCGCTGGGCCTCCGAAGCCGGCGCGCCGGGAGGAGAGAGCAGCAGCGCCGGCGGTCGCGTGGACATCGCCGACCCGGCCCCGGGCAGCTACCGCGTCACGCCGGCCGCGCCCACCGACGACACCGTGCTGACCAGCTACGCGCCCCCGACCGGAGTCATCACCGGCGCCTTCACCGCCAACCCCAGCGCCCTGGCCGCACGATCCCAGGTCACCAGCGCCTACGCGCTGACCTGGTCGGGGCTCGACGCACCGGCCCCCTATCTGGGCGTCATCGACTACCGCGCCGCCGACCCTGCACCGGGCGAGCCCGCGACCGCAGGCGTGGCCACGGTCATCACCGTGGACACCGGCACCACAGGCGGCTCTGCTCCCGGTGACGGTGGCGGCGCTGCTGTCGCGCCGGGTACGCCACCGGGTGCGGCATCCGCTACCCCGGGAGCTCCCGCCACCGGGTCGGTGGAGCAGCCGCCCGCGCGCGGCACCGCGGTGAACCCGGTCAATTCCTCACCTCCCCTGATCACCGGCACGCCGAGCGTGGGGCGGGTGCTGCACGCCCACGCGGGGCAGTGGTCCCCGGACGACCTCGATGTCGCGTTCCGTTGGCAGGCCGACGGTGTCGATATCCCGGGGGCCACCGGCCCGCGCTTTCTGGTCATGCCGGCACAGGCCGGCGCGGTGCTCACCGTGGTGGTGACCGCCACCCGAGCCGGTCTTGCGCCCGCCCTCGCCCGTTCCAGCGGCATGCTCGTCTCCGCGCTCGCCGAGGTGACGGTGTCGACGAACCATCGTCGTGTGGCCCCCGGCAAGCGGGTGACCCTCACCGTGACCGTGGACAGCGCCGAGGCCGTCACCGGCCCGGTCACGGTGCGGGTGGACTCCGAGCGTTTCACCGTGCAACTTCGTGACGGCGTGGGCACCGTGCGCTTTCGCTCGACCACACCCGGCTCGTACCGGGTCGTCGCCAGCTACCCCGGCAGCGACACTGTCTCGGCCGCGCGCAGCGCCCCGCTGCGCTTTCGGGTCACCGGCTGAGGCCCCACCTGCTGAGTCCGGCGCCGCGTTCAGCAAGCCGCACGGCCCGGGCAACGATAAACTGAGCGGATGCGTCGAACCGGCCCCGTGGGCACCCCCCAGCCGCGGTTGACCCGCGACGTCTACGTTCTGGGCGTGATCGCGTTCTTCGTGATGGTCGGCTTCGGCGTGGTCGTTCCCGTACTGCCGGTCTACGTGCGCAGCTTCGGGGTGGGCTACCTCGAAGTGGGTGCCGTGGTCTCCGCGTTCGCCCTGATGCGGTTCGTGGCGAGCCCGTTCTGCGGGCGGCTCATCGACTGGGCCGGGGAACGCACCATCCTCGCCGTGGGCATCGGTATCGTCGCCGTGTCGAGCGGCCTGGTCGGCATCGCCGACAGCTACCCGCACCTGCTGCTGCTGCGCGGCGCCGGCGGTATCGGCTCGGCCTTGTTCTCCGTCTCGGCCATGACCCTGCTGCTGGCCACCAGCTCGCCCACCATGCGCGCCCGGTCCATCGGGTTCTACCAGGGCGGCTTCCTCATCGGCGGTATGGCCGGACCCGCCATCGGCGGCCTGCTCGCCACCATTTCCCTCACCGCACCGTTCTTCTTCTACGCCGCAACCCTCGGCGTTGCCGGCCTGATCGGGCTGCTGCTGCTGCGCGGCCGTCAGAGAGCGGATGCCGCCAGCACCGAAGCCGCGGACGTGCGCCCCTTCGGCACCGTGCTGCGCGACCCGCGCTTTCGCGCCGCCTGCCTGGCCAACTTCGCCCAGGGCTGGACCTCGCTCCGAGTACGCGGCGCCCAGATCCCGGTGATCATCGTGGAAGTGCTGCGCGGTCCCACCGCGTGGACCGGCATCGCCTTCGCCTGCGCCGCGGTCGCGCAGACCCTCGCCATCGCCCCCGCCGCAAAATTCATCGACACCGTTGGGCGCAGGCCCGCCATCGTGGGGGCCTTCGCCTCGGCGGCCGTCATCATCATGGCAGTGCCCTTCGCCCCCAACATCTGGGTGCTGGGCGGCCTGCTCTGCCTGTACGGCGTGGCCGCAGCGTTCATGGGCACCGCCCCGGCCGCGGCACTCGGCGACGCGGCCGGTTCCCGCGGCGGCCGCCCCGTCGCCGTGTTCTCGATGTTCGCCGACGCCGGCGCCATCGTGGGGCCGCTCGTGGCCGGCTGGCTCGTCGACACGGCTTCCTTTCCGGCGGCGTTCCTGGTCGGCGCCCTGTTCCTGCTCGGCGCAGCCGCCTACGCCCTGCGCATGCCGCGGGAGAATCGGCGCGCGCGGGCCTGACCTGCCCCGCCCCGAAGCCCCAGCACGCCCGAAGCCCGCCCGCCCGTGCCCCGGCCGTGCGCGCAAGTGCCGCGCGGGCGCGCCCCGTTTCGGCGGGCGCTACGGCAATTACCGTAGCGCCCACCCGAAATCGGGCGCGCTCGTGCCGAATATCCGGGAATACTCGCCCAGTACCATGCGTTTGCATACATAACACCGCGGGTTCGGCCCGCGCACCACCCGCGCACCACTCGCCACCAGAAGGAGTCCTCATGACCGTGCTCACCTCCGGACTGCACCACGTCACCGCCATCGCCGGCGCCCCGCAGGCCAACATCGACTTTTACGTCACCGGCCTGGGCTTGCGCCTGGTCAAGAAGACCGTCAACTTCGATGACCCCGGCACCTACCACCTCTACTACGGCGACGACTCGGGTCGCCCCGGCTCGCTGCTGACCTTCTTCCCGTGGACCGGCATCCGCTCGGGCGTGCACGGCAGCGGCCAGTCCACCTCCACCGCGTTCTCGGTACCCGCCGGCAGCCTGGGCTGGTGGCGTCAGCACTTCGCCGACCTCGGCGTGGAATCCACCCTCACTTCCACCTCAAGCAGCGAGGAGCGCCTCAGCCTGCGCGACCCCGACGGCCTGGGCCTTGACCTGGTCGCCTCCTCCACCGTCGACCCGCGCAACCCGTGGGACTCCGCCGCCGTTCCGGCCGAGTACGCGGTGCGCGGCCAGCACTCCTCCGTGCTCACCGTGGCCGACCCTGCCCAGACCCTGCAGGTACTCACCCGCGACCTCGGCATGCACGTCATGTCCGAAGAGGGCAACCGCACCCGCGTCGGTGCCGGCGACGGAGCCCCCGGCAACATTGTCGACGTGATCGCCGACCCGCGCGGGCAGGTCGGCCTCACCGCCGGCGGTACCGTGCACCACATCGCCTTCCGGGTGCCGGACCGCACCACCCAGGCGCAGTGGCGCGAAGAGCTGGCCGCCCGCGGCTACGCGGTCACCGAGATCCTCGACCGCCAGTACTTCACCTCGATCTACTTTCGCGAGCCCGGCGGCGTGCTCTTCGAAATCGCCACGGACACCCCCGGTTTCGATATCGACGAGCCCCTGCTGGAACTGGGCCGCAGCCTGAAGCTGCCGCCGTGGCTCGAGCCCAGCCGACTCGCCATCGAGAACGCCGTCGCACCGATCACCCTGCCGCAGACGAACAACCCCGCCCTCGCCGCCCAGGGCCGCACCCGATGAGCTCCGAGACCGCTGCCGTGACCCTGGCCGACTGGCCGCACGTCTATCGGGAGGGCTCCGCCGAACGCCCGGTGCTGCTCATGCTGCACGGCACCGGCGCCACCGAGCACGACCTGCTCGGCCTCGCCGCAGCCCTCGACCCCGCCGCCGCGGTACTGTCCCCGCGCGGGCGGGTCAGCGAAAACGGCATGAACCGCTGGTTCCGCCGACTGTCGGAGGGTGTCTTCGACCTCGATGACGTGGAACGCCGCGCCGACGAGCTGGCCGAGTTCGTGGCTCAGGCCCGCGCGAAGTACGACCTGGGCGAGCGTGAGGTGGTGGCCGTGGGGTTCTCTAACGGCGCGAACATCGGCCTGGCCACGGCCCTGCGGCATCCGCTCACCGTGACCCGCGCCGTGGCCTTCTCGGGCATGCACCCGCTGCCCGGCCGTGACCTGCCCGAGAGCCTCGCCGGAACCGCGGTGCTGCTGCTGAACGGCGACAACGACCCGATGGCGCCCAGCGCCAGCGTCGACACACTGGAGGCAATGCTCACCGAGCGCGGCGCTCGTGTGCAACGCGAACGTCGGGCTGGCGGCCACGGCATCGCGGAGGCCGAGGTCGCCACCGCGACGGCCTGGCTGGCGTGACGTGTTTTGAGCTGGCCTGACCGGCTCTGAACTGACCTGAAGCGGACCGGCCGCTAGCGCGCGAGTTCCTGGCGGCCGGAAATGATGCCGCTGACCGTGGCGACCAGTGCGAAGATCACGCCCACGAGGGGCAGGCCCAGGTCCCACCAGGCCAGCGCGGCCGAGCCGAAGACACAGATCTCTACGAAGGCCTTGCCGAACGGGTCCAGGCCGAAGACGGCCCGCGGCGAACGGAACAGTGCCCAGACCAAAATCGCGCAGGCCGGCGCCAGAATGCCCACCAGGATGCCGGGCCACGGCAACGGCCAGGCCAGAAAACCCCAGAGCCCTAGGCTCACGAACGCGAACAGCTCCAGCACGAGCCGCACGATGTCGTTGGGGCCGGCCTTGATCTGTTCGGGTGTATTCGTCACTTCCCAAGTTTAGCGTGCGGCCGCTCCCGCCCGGGGCGGTGCCGGTGACGGATGCCGGGGATCTATTTGAAGATGATCGTGCGGATTCCGTCGAGCAGCACCCGATTCTCGGCGAACCATTTCACAGCCGTCGTGAGCGTGCGGCTCTCTTCGTCCTGGCCGATGGCCACGAGTTCGGCGGGCGTGCGGGAATGGTCCACGCGCACCACGTTCTGCTCGATGATCGGACCCTCGTCCAGTTCCCCCGTCACGAAGTGCGCGGTCGCCCCGATGAGCTTCACGCCGCGGGCGTGCGCCTGCCGGTACGGGCTGGCGCCCTTGAACCCGGGCAGGAACGAATGGTGGATGTTGATGGCCCGCCCGGCGAGCCGGTCGCACAGCTCCGGCGACAGAATCTGCATGTAGCGGGCCAGCACGACGAGCTCGATGTCGAGCTCGTCGACCGCCTCGATGATGCGGGCCTCGAAGTCGGCCTTGCTGGCGGCATCCGTGATGGCCCGGGATTCAAACGGCACCCCGTAGAAGCCGGCGAGGTCCCGTAGGGCGGCGTGGTTGCTGAGCACCAAGGGAATCTCGATGGGCAACTGCCCGCCGCGCTGGCGAAAGAGCAGGTCGTTCACGCAGTGCGCGGCGCTGGAGGCCAGCACGAGCGTGCGCAGCGGCCGGCCGACCTTGTCGACGACGGCCTCCATGGCATACCGGGCGATGACGGGCTCGAGCACGGCCTCGATCTCACCCTGGCCGGCGGGGGACTCCACCTGCAGGCGCATGAAGAACCGCCCGGTGTCGTCGCTGGAGAACTGCTGGCTTTCCACGATGTTGCCGTGGGCCGCGACGATGGCCCCGCTGACGGCGTGCACGATTCCCG
>JBBQYN010000145.1:0-6376 GCA_038208655.1 Actinomycetales bacterium | reverse complement strand
AAGACCTTGCCGGGTACCAGTGAGATCGTGTTCAAACGTCCCTTCGGTCCGGTGAGCTGAGCCCGGTCTCCGGCGCGGAAGGGACCGCTGTTTTGAACAACCTGCGTGTGTGTCATGCGGTGAATTCGTCCTTGGTCGTGGTGGAAAAAGCGGGGGTCGGTACGGTGTGGTGCGCCGGGCGGTGAGCGCGGTACAGCGCGGTGATGTCGGCCGCGCCGCGGCCCTCCAGCGACGTCCAGCGCACGTAGTCTGTGCTCTCGGGCAGGTCGATGAGGTGCGGAACGGCGAGGGTCAGGGCGCCGGACGCGACCGCGGCCGCCACTCCGGGCACGGAGTCTTCGATGGCGACGCAGTGAGCAGGGTCGACGCCGAGGGTCTGCGCGGCGGTGAGGTAGGCTTCCGGGTCGGGTTTGCTGCGGGTGACCATGTCGCCGGCCACGATGGTGTCGAACGCGGTGAAATCCATCAGGTCGACGACCTGGCGCGCCATGCGTTCCACGGACATGGTCACCAGAGCGGTGCGGATTCCGGCCGTGCGCAGGTCTTTCAGCAGCTCACGGGCACCCGGACGCCAGGGGATGCCATGCTGGGCCAGCTGCTCCTGCACACGTCCGGTGAGGGTCTGCACGATAGCGTCGCGGTCGAGGTCAACACCGCGACTCTGCAGGATCGCGGCCGAGTTCCACAGGCCGGAGCCGACCAGCAGGATTCCGTCGGATTCGGTCCAGACACCGCCGAAGGACTCCACGAGTTCCGTCTCGGCGCGCATCCAGTACGGTTCGCTGTCGACCAGGGTGCCATCCATGTCCCAGAGAACGGCGGCGGGCAGGGGGGAAAGTTCAGGGATCAGTGTCACGGGGTTCAAGTGTACGGGGCACCGCCTATTCTTGACTGAGGGCACCCCACGCGGGGCGCACGGATCGAGGTGTGACACGGTGACAGACGGTAACGGGTTTTTGAGCGGGCGACTTCTGGTGGTGGCCTTCGAGGGCTGGAACGATGCCGGTGAGGCGGCCACCGGCGCGGTGCGAACCCTTAAGGAGCTGCTCACGCTGACACCGATCGCCGAGATCGACCCGGAGGTCTACCTCGACTACCAGTTCAACCGCCCCTCCGTCTCGACGACGGAGTCGGGGCAGCGTGAGATCGTGTGGCCCAGCACCGTTATGTACGGCCCGGTCGAACCCGACCAGGTGGGGGTGCCGCTGGCCGAAGACGCCCAGCTGAGGGTCAGTGGAAGCAACGCTGGAAACATCTACCTGCTCCTCGGAGCAGAACCTTCGCGCAGCTGGAAGAGCTTCGCGGCGGAGGTTCTCGATGCGGCGCTCGCCGCCGACGTCAGCGGGGTGGTTTTTCTCGGCGCCATGCTTGCCGATGTTCCGCACACCCGACCGATCTCGATCTTCGTCTCCAGCGACAACGCCGCGGTGCGAGCCGAACTGGAAATTGAACGCAGCAGTTACGAGGGCCCGGTCGGAATTCTCAGCGTGCTGTCCGATCTCGCCGAAACGGTGGGCATTCCGACGCTGTCGATTTGGGCATCCGTTCCCCACTATGTGCACAACGCCCCGTCGCCCAAGGCGATGCTCGCGCTGATCGACAGGCTCGAAGAGGTCATCGACGTGGTGATCCCCCGCGGCAACCTGGTGACCGAAGCAGCGGAATGGCAAAGCGGCATCGACGCCCTGGCGGCCGAAGATGACGATATGGCCGCGTATATCGCGCAGTTGGAGCAGGCCCGCGACACGGTGGACTCCCCCGAAGCGAGCGGGGACGCGATCGCGCACGAGTTCGAGAAATACCTGCGCAAACGCGGTGACGGTAAAGACGGCCGGCCCGGCCCGGGCCCCGCCGGAAGCTGACGGAGCGAGGCCCGGCACCACGGCGAGGCCGCGTTCTGCCGGTCTAGAGCACGATGCCGAGCAGCGAGTCGATACTGCGGCCCAGCAGGGCCGGATCGGTGACCCCGGTCACGGCGGCATCATCGAGCAGCCCCAGTGCGGTCGGCGTGTCGAGGTCATTGACCAGTGCCGTGCGCACCGCAGCGATCACGGTGGCGCTGTCAGCCGAACCCGTGCGGGAGTCGGCGCTGAAGGCGTTCTGCCACTGGGCCAGACGCTCAGTGGCGTCGATGAGCTGGGCCGCGGTCCACTCCCAGTTGCTGCGGTAGTGGCGTGCCAGCAGGGCCAGCCTGATCGCGCCCGGTGCGGCGCCGTCCCGGAGCAGTCCCGAGACCAGCACCAGATTGCCGAGCGATTTGCTCATCTTGGTGCCCTGATAGGCGACCATGCCGGTGTGGCTGTACACCCCGGCGAGCGGATGCCCGGACAGGGCGGCAGCATGGCCGGCGCTCATGTCGTGGTGCGGAAAAATCAGGTCGGCGCCGCCGCCCTGAACGGTGAAGTCGGTGCCGAGTTCTTTCAGGGCGATGACGGAACACTCGATGTGCCACCCCGGACGGCCGGCGCCGACCTCAGAGTCCCAGGCCGGTTCGCCGGCGCGGGCAGCGCGCCAGACCATCGGGTCGAGCGGGTCGCGTTTGCCTGCACGGTCGGGGTCTCCGCCGCGCTCGGCGGACAGCAGCAGCATCGCCGCCCTGTCCAGGTTGCTCTCATCTCCCAGGCGCCATTTGGTCTGGGCTTCGGCGGCGGCGATATCGAAGTACAGATCGGTGCCGCGCTCACCATCCGCAGTGTCGAGCGCGTCGAGGGTGGGCACCGGGTATGCCATTCCCACGGACCGCAGGGCACCCACGGCGGCAGCGACCTCGTCGATGACGTCGGTCACGGCCACGTAGTCATTGGGCGGGATGATCCGCAGCGCGGCCATGTCGGTGCGAAACAGCTCCACCTGCGACTCCGCGAGCTCACGCCAGTCGACACCGGTCGCCGTGGCACGCTCCAACAACGGGTCGTCGACGTCGGTGATGTTCTGGGCATAGTGCACGCGATACCCGGCGTCACGCCAGACCCGCTGCAGGGTGTCGAAAGCCAGGTAGGTGGCCGCATGGCCCAGGTGCGTGGCGTCGTACGGGGTGATCCCGCAGACGTACAGGCGGGCCACGTCGGTGGGGATGGCGTGCACGAGACTGTCGCTGGCGGTGTCGTGCAGCCAGGGGGCCGTCGAGGAACCGGGGATGGATGGGATTGTGGGGTGTTGCCAAGCGCGCATCCCCCCAGCCTAACGAGGCTGCGAGGCGGCTAGTTGCTGATGGTTCCCAGGGACAGCAGCACCATGAGGGTGAGCCCGAGCAGAATGCGGTAGATCACGAACGGCAAAAAGCTGCGCTTGGAGATGTAGCTCATGAAGAATGCGATCACTCCCAGAGCCACACCGAAGGCGATGACGGTGGCGACGAGGGTTTCCAAGGGACCGAAGATCTCGGGCAGGCAGTTGCCGGCGGCGGCGACACAGGGTTCCGCAACGGACTTGTACACCTGGTAGAACCCACTGCCGAAAACCGCGGGAATAGCGAGCAGGAAGGCGTACCGGGCGGCGGCCTGGCGTTCGTATCCCAGGAACAGGCCGGCGGTGATGGACCCACCGGAGCGGGAGACGCCGGGGATCAGCGCGAGAGCCTGCGCGAAACCGTAGACGATGCCGTGCGGCACGGTCAGGTCGTTCAGGCGGCGTCGCTTGGCGCCGTAGTGGTCGGCGACACCGAGCAAAATGCCGAAGACGATCAGCATCGTGGCGGTGATCCACAGGGACCGGAGCACCGTTTCGATCTCGTCCTGGAACAGCAGGCCGAGCACCACGATCGGCAGGGTGCCGATGATGATCAACCAGCCCATCCGGGCGTCGGGATCCGACCGCGGCACCCGGCCGGCCAGAGATCGGAACCACTGGCCGACGATCCGCACGATGTCCCGCCAGAAGAAGATCACCACGGCCGCTTCGGTGCCGATCTGTGTGATCGCGGTGAACCGGGCACCGGGGTCTTCCCCGGTGCCGAGGAACTGCCCCACGATTCGGATGTGAGCGCTGGACGAGACCGGCAGGAACTCCGTGAGCCCCTGAACCACACCCAGGATGATCGCATTGATGAAGTCCACGCGCGCCGCTTTCGCTCTCGGTTTTTCGGTGCCGGGCCCGGCCCGAGGGGGCGGGGCTAGTAGCTCGACAGCAGGTCGGTCAGAACCTGTCTGCCAAAGACTAATGCGTCCAGGGGCACCCGTTCGTCAACTCCGTGGAACATCGCGGGAAAATCGAGCTCGGCCGGCAGCTTCAGCGGGGCGAAGCCATAGCCCTTGATGCCCAGTCGGCTGAGCGCCTTGTTGTCCGTTCCGGCGGACAACAGGTACGGCAGTACCGGCGCGCCGGGGTCGTGGCGGCCCAGCGTGTCAACCACAGCGTCGATCAGGGGGCCGCTGAACTCGGTCTCCAGGCCCACGTCGCGGTGCACGATGACAATTTCGATGTCGGGGCCGACCAGGTCGGCGATTTCGGCCAGAACGGCATCCTCTTCACCCGGAAGGGAACGGATGTCGATGAGCGCCTCCGCCGTGTCGGGAATCACGTTGTGCTTGTACCCGGCGGTGAGCTTGGTGGGGTTGGTGGTGGTGCGCAGGCTCGCCTGAATGAAGCCGGATGCGGTGCCGGTGGCCAAAGCGAGTTCGTCGGGTCCGACGTGCTGCGGGTCGACGTCGAGGATGCGGGCCAGCTCCCCCAGCAGCTGTGTGGTCGTGTCGGTGAGGCGGATCGGCCATTCCCGGCGTCCGACGGCCGCAACGGCCTCAGCGAGGCGTGTGACAGCGTTGTCGTGGATCAGGCGGGAGCCGTGGGCGGCGCTGCCGCGAGCGATCAGCTTGATCCATATGAGGGCCTTTTCGCCGGTCTGCAGCAGGTAGGCGCGTTGGCCGTTCAGGGTGATGGAATACCCGCCGACCTCGCTGATGGCTTCGGTGGCCCCGGCGAACAGGTCGGGACGGGTGTCGACGAGGTAGTGCGAGCCGAAAACGCCGCCGGCCTCCTCGTCGGCGAAGAACGCG
This sequence comes from Actinomycetales bacterium, assembly GCA_038208655.1. GTDB lineage: Bacteria > Actinomycetota > Actinomycetes > Actinomycetales > Microbacteriaceae > Cryobacterium. Next base: position 1,385 of record JBBQYN010000145.1, on the reverse strand, counting down.
ACGACGAGGTCACGTTCCGGGGCCTGCCCGGCCCCGAGGATGTCGGTCAGGGAGGCGAGGATCATCGCGTCCATGTTCTTCATGTCTACGGCGCCGCGGCCCCAGAGCATGCCGTCTTTGATCGCACCGCCGAACGGGTCCACGGACCAGTTGTCGGGATCAGCCGGCACGACGTCGAGGTGCCCGTGCACGACGAGGGCGCTCTTACTGCGGTCCCGACCGGGAATCCGGGCCACCACGCTGGTGCGCCCGGGTTCCGAATCGAACAGTTCCGGGGTGAGGCCGAGGCCGCGCAGGGAATCCGCGACGTACTCCGCGGCCTCGGTTTCCCCCTTGCTGCGACCTTCGCCGTAGTTGGTGGTGTCAAAGCGAATCAGGTCGCGAGCGATCTGCGCGGTCAGGTCCAGGGTGACTGGTGCCGGAGTATCAAGTGCCATAAGTTCACGCTACCCGGCCTTAGGGACCGACGTGTGTACGGAGGGGGGTTCTAAGCGTGCTAGATTCTTCTACGGCAGCCAGAACAACGGCGGCCACATCACCCGGTCCGGGTGGCGGAATTGGTAGACGCGCTGGCTTGAGGTGCCAGTGCCCGTTAAGGGCGTGTGGGTTCAAGTCCCATCTCGGACACGGAGATTGTTTCTTAGAGGCAATCAACGAGAACTGGTTGAGACAGTTCAAAGGGCCGGATCCTATGGATCCGGCCCTGTCTCGTTAAGGTGCCCTCTTCCCAGGCCTCCGGTTGCGATTTCGGGCGCGCATGCAGCGTAAGTGTCACCCGTGACTTTTGGCGCTTGGTGGCGGCGTTCGGTGATCGCTGTTTGGCGCATCGACCCGGTTCTCCGCGTTGCGACAGAGGGGCAGCCCGTGTCTTGTATCTCATGGGTTATGAGGCACTTTGGTTATGAGACGGCCTGCGGCCCCGCTTGAGGGAGGGCAGCTAACGCCATCCCATATGGGAACCACAATCGGGACACGAGAAAGCGCCGCAACGCCTACTCACGCAGGCGGACTATCCAGCCGACGACCTTTCCGTGATGACCGCGCGACTGGCGAAAGCTCCGCAAACTGTGCTGCATAGCCCCCTGGTTCCGGCACCAAACCACCGCATGCCTCTGGATCCTTCGACGGGTGGTAGAGAACTGAGATCTGATCAATTCGGGCAACGCAACCAGACACCTGCGTCCAATCCGACCGGTCGTGGACGGCGTCGGCATAGGTGTCGAGCTGCAAGGAGATCGCGCGTCGGCCGGCGAACAGGCGGGAAACCCAGTTCTGGTCCATTGGCACCAGCGACCAGTCGACGTGTTGGTCAAGCGCAACGTCCAAACCGTCCTCAGCAACCTGCCAATCGGTGAACCACACGTCGATATCCCCGGGTTCCTGGC
>JBBQYN010000144.1:0-6443 GCA_038208655.1 Actinomycetales bacterium | reverse complement strand
ACGAAGGCCGCGTCTATGACGGTCACGGATGTTCCTTTTCTCTAGTGACGTGCACGCGATTTGCGGCACACATAGACGCTACGAACCCGCAGGTGAGCAAACGAGAGGCAAAAGATTGAAGGGACGGCTTGCCATCCAAAGTTGCAACCGCGAAGTTGCAACGTGAACGCGGACGACCGCCAGGTTGAGGTGCGGTCAGATGGCCGGATAGCTAAGGCCGCACCGAATTCGGTGTCATCTGCGATTCGTTCGGTGAGCGATCGTGGCACGGAGCTGCGCACATCGACTAGTTCGGTGCTGAGTTCGGTGAAAGTGTCGGTAGCTGCGTTGCCGCGGCAAACGACCATGTCGGCGGTGAGACTTTCCACCAGCGCGGTGACGGTTCCGTGGGGCATGGCGGAGATTGCGGCAACTGCGCGTCCGACGAGCCCGATGGGAAGGAGCGGAACGGTTATTTGGGGGCGTCGTAATCCTGCGACGTCTGCATAGGTCGCGAGCAGTTCGCGGTAGGTCAGGACCTCGGTGCCGCCGATATCGAACGAACCCGGGCGACTCTTTTCTCTGAGCGCATCAGTGATGATATTCAATACGTCGGCCACTGATGAAGCCCGCGGTTTGCTGCCCTCGCCGGCTCGCACGCCGGGTGGGTACCGCGACTATTCTGAGGCGGCACTGTCCCGACTGGATTTCATCCGTCGCGGCCAGTCGGCAGGGCTGACCCTAGCGCAGATCAGGAGATCCTGACCATCCGCGACGGCGGGCACGACCCATGCGGACACGTCCAGGATCTCTTGGCCGAACGTGTGGCCAAAATCGATCGCCAGATCGCGGATCTGCTGACCTTGAGAACAACGGTCAGCGACCTGGATGCCGCTTCTAGCACCGCCGATCCCGGCGCATGCCGAGCCGACCAGGTGTGCCGATACGTCTGAGTCGTTGTGGTGAGCGCACTGCGGGGACGTTTCACCCATAGCGTTTGGAAATGGCACCGCTTTCAGGCTGAAGGTCACTCGGGACTGCTGCACCGATAGGTGACGTTGATAATGAAAGCGTCCTCGTCGTGCGGCAGTCCCCAACTGCAACGAGCCAGAGCCACTGCCGCGTGCCCTGCCGACTCTTCGGTGTTTTTGCGATGTTGGATGTTGCGAAATGGGCCAGCACCAGAACATAGTGACTGTTCAGGCTGAGCGTTCGTGGTCGAGCCGTTCGAGGATCCAGGATTGCAGGTCTGCGCGTGAGCGGACGTACTCCGTCGACTCAGCGTCCACCGCAGATGCTCACCCATCCCACACGCGTACTACTTCGTAGTACATGGCACCAAGCAATGCGCATCCACTTGTTGGTCGCCTATCTGGGCACAGTCGCGATTGCCCTCTGTCGTTTCGGAAGCTGTCTGCACTTTTTGCCAACGCGATGAGCAGCAGCGGAGATCACGGACCGGCCCGCGAATACGGCATCAGCCGCGAAACCGTCTACCAATACATCCGCCATCTCGCCCAGTAGACGAAACTTGACGGCTCACGACACGTTCAGGGGTACCAGTCCTACGAGGCCTCCGCGGTCCCGGCCGTTCCGACGGCCAGCAGGTCCGGCCGAGGCCCGGTGCCCAGCGGGATGACGTGCGGGCGCCCGGCGACCGGGTCGGACACGACCTGTGCGGACAGCCCGAAGATTTCCATCAGCCCCCGCTCGGTGACGACCTCGGCCGGGGAGCCCTGGGAATGGATCCGGCCCTGGCGCATCGCGACCATGTGGTCCGAGTAGCGGGCAGCCAGCGAGATGTCGTGCAGGACCATAACGATGGTGCGCCCGTGCTCGCGGTTCAGCCGCTGGACCAGTTCGAGCAGTTCAACCTGGTGGGCCAGGTCCAGGAAGCTGGTGGGCTCGTCGAGCAGCACGATGTCGGTTTCCTGGGCCAGCACCATCGAGATCCAGGCGCGCTGGCGCTGGCCGCCGGAGAGCTCGTCCAGTGGCACGTCGGCCAGCGCGGCGATGCCGGTGGCCTGAAGCGCGTCAGCGACCACGCGCTCGTCGCCGACGGAGAACTGTTGGTACCAGCGTTGGCGCGGATTGCGCCCGCGCGAAACCAGATCCGCCACGGTCAGTCCGGCCGGCGCCGTCGGGTTCTGCGGCAGCATGCCCAGCCGGGTCGCCACCGAGCGGGTCGGCTGGCCCTGCAGCGGCTGCCCGTCCAGCAGCACGCGCCCGGAGCGCGGGACCATCAGCCGGGCCATGGCGCGCAACAGGGTCGACTTGCCGCAGCCGTTGGGGCCGATGATCGAGGTTACGGCACCGTCGGGCACTGCCAGGCTGAGCCGGTGCACGATGTCGTCGCCGTCGTAGCCCAGGGTGACCTCTTCCACCGTCAGGCGGGATGCGGCCAGGATCATGAGGTTCTCCGTTGGTGTTTGAAGATCAGGTACATCAGGAACGGCGCGCCGAGCACCGCGGTGGCCACACCCACCGGCAGCGGGATGGCCAGCAGATTCGCCGCCGCCACGTCGGAGAGCAGCACAAAGAGCGCTCCGGCCAGAGCGGAGGCGCCCACTGGCGGCAGCACCGCGTCGCAGAGCAGCCGGGCGATCTGCGGGGCGGCGAGGGCCACGAAGGCGATCGGCCCGCCCACCACGGTGGCGACCGCGGCCAGCAGCACCGCCAGCACCAGGGCCACGGTGCGCACCACTCCAATCCGCGAGCCCAGCGCGAGCGCGACGTCGTCGCCCAGGCTGGACAGGGCCAGCCAGCGGCCCATGCCCAGCGCCGCGAGTAGCAGCACCACCCCGGCCAGGGCCAGCGGGGCCACCAGCGTCCATTCCTTGCCGTTGAGCGAGCCCATCATCCAGGTCAGGGCCAGCCCCGCGCTGGTGACATCGCCCAGGGTCAGCATCCAAGTGGTCAGGCTGGCGGCGAGGCCGGAGATGCCCAACCCGACCAGGATAAGCCGCTGGCTTTCGATGCCGCGGCGGTAGGCCAGCAGGTACACGGTGCCGCCGCTGAGCAACCCGGCCGCGAAGGCCGCCGCCGGCATGCCCAGCATCGCGGCGGCACCGCTTAGCCCGGCATGCCCGCCGCTGGCCAACACCAGCACGCCCACCGCGCCCACCGCGGCGCCGGAGGTCACCCCGAGCACGTCGGGGCTGGCCAGCGGGTTGCGGGCCACGGTCTGGGTCAGCGCCCCGGCCGCAGCCAGACAGGCCCCCACCAGAACTGCGGCGGCCATGCGCGGCGCACGGAACTCGGTGGCGGCCAGGTGTACCAGCGGATTGGAGTCATCGCCCAACAGGGCGCGCACCACCTCACCGAAAGCCAGCGGGGTGCCGCCGAAGGCGATGTGCAGGGCCATGCCGACCAGTACCAGCGGCAGCAGCAACAGCGTCACGGCCAGGGTGCGGGGGTCGGCGCGCAGCGACACCGGCCCGACCCGCAGCGCCCGCACGGAGGAGAAACGCATGCCGGTCCCCGTCGTCCCCGCGCTCACAGGGCCACCAGCCTCTTCCGCCGGGCCAAGCGGACAAAGAGCGGTGCCCCGATCACGGCCAGCACGACACCGACGGAGAGCTCGCCGGGCCGGGCCACGACCCGGCCGGCAGTATCGGCGAGAAGCACCAGGGTGGCGCCGGCCAGCAACGAGAAGGGCATCAGCCAGCGGTGGTCCCCGCCCATCGAGGCGCGCGCCAGATGCGGGACGACCAGCCCGGCAAAGGCGATCGGTCCGGCCAGGGTCACCGCCGAGCCGGAGAGCAGCGCGATGGCAGCGATGCCGACGATGCGGGAACGCAACACCGGGGTGCCCAGCGCGGTGGCCGTGTCCTCGCCCAGGGCCAGGGCGTTCAGCGCACCGAGGTTCACCAGGGCCAGCAGCAGGCCGGCGAGGATGAAGGGGGCAACCAGTTCGAGGCCGCCGTCCCGCCCGGCCAGCGAGCCGATCTGCCAGAAACGCAGAGTGTCCAGCGCCTCCTCGTCGAGCAGCACCAGCCCGGACACCAGCCCGTGGCACAGTGCCGTCACTGCGGCCCCGGCCAGCACCAGGGTGATCGGGGTGGCCCCGTGCCGGCTGGAGGATCCGAGCAGGAACACGACGACGCTGGCCACCAGGGCACCGGTGAAGGCGAGTGTGGCCTCGACGCCCGCGGTCTGCTGGCCCCAGAACGTGGTTGCGGCCACGATCGCCAGCGCCGCCCCTTGGTTGATGCCCAGCAGTCCCGGATCGGCGATCGGGTTGCGTGTGTGGCCCTGGACGAGCGTTCCAGCCAACCCGAGGCAGGCACCCACCACGATCCCGGTCAGGGTGCGCGGCCAGCGCAATTCGCGAATCGTCACATCCATGACGGTCCCGGACGGCGTGGCAACGGCGTGCCATGCCTCGGCCAGCGAGGAGGGCTGGCCCCCGATGCAGAGGCTGGCGATCAGTGCCAGCAGCAGTGCCGTCGCGGCCAGCCCGAGTCGGCGCAGGCGGCGGGCCCGCTCGACAGGGCGACCGCCGGCGGGCGGCGCCGCGGCGGGCGCCCCGGCTGCGGTGGCGAGGACGGACACAAAAACTCCCTTTTTGATTACGAAACAATTTCACGCCCTACATTCCGACGCTGTGCTAGCGTACCGCCTTGGCAAGGCAACCCTAACTGTTCGCCCGCTTGCCGCGTAACTTCCCACTCGCTGAAAGTATCCGCCCATGAAAAAGACGACCGTTCGCCGCGTGGCCGCCGTCCTTGCCGGCATAGCCCTGCTCGCCACCTCCGCCTGCGCCGCCCCCGTGACCGAAACCACCGGGACGGCCCCGGCCGCCAACGCCGCTGGATACCCCCTGACCATGGACCACATCATGGGCTCGACCACCATCGAAACCCAGCCCAAGCGCGTCGTCGCCCTGGACCCGAGCTACATCGATGCCGCCCTGCTGCTCGACGCCGACCTGGTCGGCTATGTCCAGTATCGCCAGGACCCCAAGGATCCCTTCGCCCCCTACCTGGGCGACGTGAAGGACGCGACCGCAGAGTCGGTCAACGTGGGCACGCTCGCCGAGCCGAACCTCGAGAAGATCCTCGAACTGCAGCCGGACCTGATCGTCTCGGCTAAGGTGCGGCACGATGCCTTGTACCCGCAACTCTCCAAGATCGCGCCGACCATCTTCTCAGACAGCACCGGCCCCACCTGGAAGGAAAACGTCGTCTTCCTCGGCGAGGCCCTGGGGGAGAAGGCCAAGGCCAAGACCCTGGTGAAGGAGTACGAGGATCGCGCCGCCTCCGTCGGCCAGTCCATCCTGGCCAAGGACCCGAAGCTGACCTATTCGCTGATCCGCTTCTCCGGCGGCGACACCGCCCGGCTCTACGCGACCGACTCATTCATCGGCGAGATCATGGGCGACATGGCGATCCCGCGCCCCGAAGGCGGACTTGACTCCACCGACTCGATCTTTGCCCCGCTCGGCGCGGAGCGGATCCTCGAAGGCGACGCCGGCCTGATCATGGTCAGCGCGTGGACCCCTCCGGGCGCCGAAGGCGACGCCTCGCGCGCGCAGAAGGCAGACTACGAGTCCAACCCGCTCTGGGACCGCCTCGAGGGCGAAAAGCTTCCGGTCGACGACGCCACGTTCCTGGCCTCGGTCAGCATCCAGGGTGCCCACGCGGTGATCACCGAACTGGCGAACCACTACGGCGTGGACCCGCAGCTTCCCAAGCAGTAACCGCCTCTTGCTCCACCGGCACGGCCGGGCCGTCCACTACGGGCTGCCCGGCCGTGCCGCATTCCGGGCCGTGACCAATCGGGTGTCCTTCGAGTTCCGGATCCGGTCCTCACAACGAGCGCGCTGGCGGTGCCGTAGTTCCAGGTCAGCGAGCTGCCCATGCTTGCTGTTCGTGACGAACGCGGTGATCCGCAGCCCGTCGACATCGGTGAAGCGGAGCTGTGCGCCGGGATGCGGGCGCTCTTTGCGCACGATCAGCCGCATCCCGTCCGGCCAGCCCGACAGGTCCGCCATGTCGGTGAGTTCGGCGACCCCTGCGCCCTCGCGGGGCGTCCGGTCGGCGTTGTAGGCCTGGGTCCATCCGTTTTTCGGGATCCGGCTGATCAGCCCGGCAAGGGTGGTGGTCAGGGTGAACCCGACGGAGTACGAGAGCCGGCGCTTCTCGAGGTATTCGATGAGCCCGTGGGTGCCGCCGGCACCGTCGGTGCGGACCAGCGCCTTCCTGTCGATCCGGTACTCGCTGGTGAAGGGCAGTTGCGTGAGCGCCGTGTTGGTGACTTCCTCGTGGTCCTCGACTGTGTTCGAGCCGGCGTTGCCGGGGCGCAGCAGCGCCGCGACCGGTTCGTCGGTGCCGCCGCGTCCGTGGTCGACGAACGCCAGGAGCGGATGGTGGCCGAAGCCGCGCTTGTTCTCTGAACTTCGGTGCCGGCGCTATGAGCGCCGTGCGGTGGGCAGGCCAAGGTCGACGCTGGCCGTGGGCGTC
>JBBQYN010000143.1:0-6475 GCA_038208655.1 Actinomycetales bacterium | reverse complement strand
CCCATGTAGTTGTCACCCATGTACCCGTCACCCATGGTGTTAGGGGCCCGGTCACCGCTCATATCGATCGGCGGCGATACCAGCGCGTACGTCGTGGTGCCCACGGCGACGGGCGGCGTCTGAAAATAGCCGTCCGCGCCGGCCTGGCCGGCCGCCCAGGCGACCGTACCGCCGGCGACGAGCAGGGAGACGGCGACGGAGACCAGCAGCGACCCGATCACGAGCGCCGCCAGCGCTCCGATCAAGCGTGCGATACCGGTTTTCGGCGGGGCGGCGGAGGCCTGCGGGGCGGCCGTGACGGGACTGGTCATCGTGGGCACCTCTTCTCTGGGGACTGCGGTCGATACTCTGGGGACTGCGGTGGATTCCGAGCGCCGGGGAATCGAGTCTGCGGTGTGGTGCCGACATCGAACCCCCGTGTCGATGTTCGCGCAACCGCCCGGCGTCAACCAGTGCCAGAAGTCCCGCATCCGTTCGGCTGTGAGTCGTTCTGACCGCACCGGACCTTCGGCCCTACCCGGCGCCCGCGCCGACGAGCAGAATGATTCAGTACCTGAAAGACTTCACAGCTCCATGGGCCCACAGTTCCATCGGCTTCACAGTTCCATCGAAAGGACACGTCATGGATGACACATCCGCCCCGTCCGACCGGGTCACCCTCATTCGCGTGTTCATCCTCGACGATCACGACCTCGTGCGCCGCGGACTGCGGGAACTGCTCGAGGGCGAGGGGTTCGAGATTCTCGGCGACAGCGGCTCAGCCGTCGAGGCCGTGCGGCTGATTCCGACGCTGCGACCCGACGTGGCCATTCTCGACGCGCGACTGCCCGACGGCACCGGCATCGAGGTGTGCCGCGACGTGCGCTCGCTCAACCCGGCGCAGCAATGCCTGATCCTCACCAGCTACGACGATGAGCACGCCCTGCGCGGCGCCGTGCTGGCCGGGGCGGCCGGCTACGTTCTCAAGGAGATCCGCAGCGACGATCTGCTCGACAAGATCCGCCGCGCCGCGGCCGGCGAATCCCTCTTCGACCCCGAGGTGAAGGCCCAGATCGTGGCGGGACTCGCCGACCCGCAAGACGCCCGGCTGGCCTCCCTCACCGCGCAGGAACGCAAGGTGCTCGACCTGATCGGCACCGGACTCACCAACCGGGAGATCGGCCGCACCATGTTCCTGGCCGAGAAGACGGTCAAGAACTACGTGTCGTCGCTTCTGGCGAAGCTGGATTTTCAGCGTCGGACCCAGGCCGCGGTGTTCGTGACGAAGCACGGCGACGAACACCCACGCTAGCCTCACCGACCGGGGCGGACCAGCGCAGCCGGGTTCCGTCGCCGGGTACGGTCTTCACGGTGAACCGTCCCGCGCAGAGCTCGGCCCGGCGGCGCAGATTCTCCAGGCCGCTGCGCCGCACAGATGCCGAGAATCCGCGGCCGTTGTCGGCGATGACCAGGCTGATGCGGCCCTTGTCCACGTCGACGGACACGTCGATGGCCGTGGCCCCGGCGTGCCGGCAGGCGTTGCTCAGCCCTTCCGTGAGCACGGCCAGCAGGTTACCGCGCAGGTCTTCGGTGAGCGCCGCACTGTCCAGCGGCCCCGATAAGCGGATGCGCGGGGTAAACGACAATCCGTCAGACCCGTCCTTGACCACCCCGAGAATTCGGCTGCTCAACGTGCCGGCGGTCTGGTCCATGCCGCGCAGGGAATAGATGGTGTCCCGCAGCTCCCGGATGGTCTCGTCCAGTTCGGTGGTGACCGCGCTGATGCGGTCCAGCGCAACCGGATCGTTCGTGAAGCGGCGTAGGCTTTGCATGCTCAGGCCGGCCGCGAAGAGCCGCTGGATGACCAGGTCGTGTAGGTCGCGGGCGATCCGGTCCCTGTCGCCGAGCACCGCCTGTTCTTCCCGCATGCGGTGCGCGGTCGCCAGCTCCAGGGCCAGGGACACCTGCGCACCGAAAACGGCGCTCATCTCCCGATCGGTGCGGCTGAACGTGTCGGCGCCCACGGCACGGGACAGCATGATGACCCCCTGCCCGTCGCCGATCGGACCGAGCGCCGCCACGAGCGTGGGTCCGGTGGCCGCCAGCTGCACCTCCGGCGACCGCACCGGCAGGCTCGGTTCCACCGACGACAGTCCCGTGGTGCGCACCGCGGTCAGCGCCCCCGGGTTCACCCGCACCGTGCGGCCGAGCAGGTCGTCACCGCCATCGCCGACGGCGGCCAGGCAGTAGAGGCTGCCGTCGGCGGGGTATCCCACCACGGCCAGGCGTGCGCCGGAGACGCGCAGTGCCCGTCGGGCCACCAGCTCGAGGAGGTTGTCGCCGTCGGGTTTGAGCAGGTCACGGCCCATGTCCGCGCAGGCCTCCAGCCACTGCCCACGCCGGTGCGATTCTTCGAACAGTCCGGCGTTTTCGATGGCCACCCCGGCCGCGGCGGCCAGTGCCATCGCCAGCTCCTGATCTTCGTCGGTGAAGTCGCCGCCGCCCAGCTTCTCGGTGAGGTAGAGGTTCCCGAAGACCAGGTCGCGCACCCGCACCGGAACGCCGAGAAAGGACCGCATCGGCGGATGGTTGGCGGGAAATCCCACCGAGGCCGGGTGGCCGTGCAGGTCGTGCAGACGCAGCGGATGCGGGTCACGAATCAGCAGTCCGAGCACCCCGTGGCCCACCGGCAGGTCCCCGATCTCGGCCACGGTGTCGGGGTCCATGCCCACGGTCACGAAGTGGCTTAGCGATCGGTCACCGGCGATCACGCCGAGGGCACCGTAGCGGGCATTGACCAACTGGCAGGCACTCGCGACCACGCGTTCCAGCACGGCCTCAAGGCTGAGGTCTTCGGCGACCGAGAGCACGGCAGCGAGCAGCCCCCGCATCCGCTCCTGGGTCAGCAGAAGTTCATCGCCGTGTTGGTGCTGCGTCATCGTGGTCCCGACCGCCCTGCCGGCGACGGGCGCGTCGGCTGCCCCCAGACTGACACGTCTACCGCCGACCCACATCCCCGTCTGCGGCTGATTCGGGGTTCTATGTCTAAATCATCGAATACGGGTGATGATGGTGGGCGACGCGATGTGCAGCAGCACCTCGTGGCTGACCGAGCCCATCATGAGGCGCCGCAGGGTGCCGCGCCCGTGGCTTCCCACCACAAGCAGCTGCGCCGTGCGGGCAGCGTCCACCAACACTCGCGCCGGCGAGGAATCCTCGATCATGCGCTGGTGCACGACGAGGTCGGGGTAGCGGGTGGTCAGCCCGGCCACGGCCTCGGCCAGCACGACGCGTTCTTCGTCCATGCGTTCACGCACGCTGTCGGTGGGAATGAACTGCAACGCCGTCGCCGACGGGGTCGGCGGCGCGTAGATGGCGGTGAGTTCCTGGCCGGTGCGGTCGGCCTCGGCAGCGGCGATGGCCACGGCCGTCACCGAATCGGCGGACCCGTCGACGCCCACGACCACACCGGAACGCACGGTGCCCGCCGGATCCTCCAGCAACGGGATGATGGCGACCGGGCACCGGCTGAGGGCCGCGATCTGCATGCTGACGCTACCGAACAGGCCGCCTTCCATGCGGCCCTTCTTGCCCGTGCCGACCACGATGAGACTGGCCTCATCGGAGTATTCGCTGAGTTCGCGGGGCGCGTTGCCGTGCCGGAGCTCCGTTGTGGTGACCACGCCCGGCGCGACCGCGGTCGCCTTGGCCTGGGCTTCCTGCAGCAGCCGAGTCTCGGCATCCAGAATCGAGTCGTAGTAGCCGTACCCCTCGGCCAGCCAGGTGTCGTAGACACTGTGCACCAGTTTCACGGGGCTGCCCACGTGTTCGGCCCGGCGCATCGCCCAGTCGAGCGCGGCATCGCCGGGGGCAGAGTCGTCTACGCCAACCACAATCATCCGGTCCACGGATATCACCTCGTCTTGTCGGGGACAGCGACCGTGCTGTCCAAACCCACTCTGTCGCAGCACACAGAGCCGGGGCAAGTGACCTTTGGCCCTGTTTCGTGGCGGCGACCGGGTCTTACGCTGGCGTCATCATTCGTTTCGATACGCATTTCGAGTCGTGTCGAGGCCGGCTGCGACAGCGTGAGGAGACACCGTGAAGGCACTGGTTTATGGCGGACCCGGCATCAAGACCTGGGCCGAGGTGCCCGATCCCCAGCTACAACACCCCACCGACGTGATCGTGCACGTGGACACCACCACCATTTGCGGCACTGACCTTCACATTCTTAAGGGCGACGTGCCAGCGGTCACGGTCGGCCGCATTCTCGGTCATGAGGGGGTCGGCACGATCAGTGCGATCGGCGCATCCGTGACGAGCCTCACCGTCGGCGACCGCGTGATCATCTCCTGCATCAAGAGTTGCGGGCACTGCGCGAACTGCAGCACCGGACTGTTCTCGCACTGCCTCGGCGACGAGGGGGCGTCGGGCATCGGCTGGGTCTTCGGTCACCTCATCGACGGCACCCAGGCGGAATTCGTGCGGGTGCCGTATGCCGAAAATTCGCTGCACAAGATTCCCGCCGGCGTCACCGACGAGCAGGCCGTGATGCTCTCGGACATTCTGCCGACCGGGTTCGAAATGGGGGTGCAGTACGGCCGGGTCAAGCCGGGCGACGTGGTGGCCGTGATCGGTGCGGGCCCGGTGGGCCTGGCCGCCATCGCCACCGCCGGGCTCTACGGGGCGGCCACGATCATCGCCATCGACCTGGACGAGAACCGCCTCGAGGCCGCCCGAGGCTTCGGGGCGACGGATGTTGTGGTGTCAGGCAGCGCGACCTGGCGCGAGCAGGTGCTCGCCCTGACCGACGGTGCCGGCGTGGATGTGGCCATCGAAGCGGTCGGCATTCCGCAGACGTTCACCATGGCCACCCAGATCGTGCGTCCGGGCGGGAACGTGGCCAACGTGGGCGTGCACGGCGCCCCCGTTGACCTGCACCTGGAAGACCTCTGGATTCAGAACATCACCATCAGCATGGGTCTGGTCAACGCGAGCACCACGCCGATGCTGCTCAAACTCGTGGCGCGCGGCAAGATCGCCGCGGAGAAACTCGCCACGCACCACTTCGGCTTCGACCAGTTTCTGGAGGCGTACGACACCTTCTCCCGCGCCGCCGAGACGAAAGCGCTCAAGGTCGTGATCTCCCGCACCTGAGCAGCAGCGCGGGAGCTGTGCCGAGACTGTGTGATGGCCGCGAGCCCCTAGCCGACGAGTCGGTGTCTGCGTACCATGTGCCGCACGGGGGCGCGGGGGCTTACTCGGGGAGATTTGAGAACTGTTTGCCTGCGACACCCGCAGATTCTGCTGTACGACGAAAGGTCAGCGTCATGACAACCCGAACCTCCACCCCCGGGGCAGCACGGCCCGCTGGCACGGTCACCACGACCGTGGCGGCCTGGGACCGTTCGGGTCCCGCACAGGCAGCCCTGGCCTGGGCACTGCAGCACACCGCCAGCAATTCCGTGCACCTGGTGCACGTGCTCGACCGGTCACAGGCCAGCGGCGAGTACTTCGTGGCCGACACGACCGTCGCCCGGGCCGAGAACGAGTTTCTCGAAGCCGCCGAGCGCGTGCAGCGGCAGAACCCCGGCATGCACGTCACCGCCGAGTTCCTGCTGGGGGACCCGATCACCGTACTGCGGGGACTGTCCGCGCCGGACCGGCTGATCGTGGTCGGCACGCACACCCGCGACGGCGCCACCGCCCGGTACGAGTGGTCGGTGGGGGCACGGTTGGCCGGTTCCGCGCAGGGCCCCGTTGCCATCATCCCCGAGAACTACGCCGAGGGCGGTTCCGGCATTCTGGTCGGGGTTGACGGGTCGACCGCGTCCACAGCCGCCCTGATGTTCGGCGCGCAGGAGGCGATGCGTACCGGGCAGAAGCTGCGCGCCATCCATGCCTGGCAGGAGCCCCTGGTGTGGCGGGACACGGCCGCACCCGACGCGGCTTTTCTGAGCACCCTGGAACAGCTCCACCGCGACACCCTCAGCACGGCCATCGCGGCCGTGAACCCGCACTTCCCCGGCCTGGAGATCAGCCCTGAGCTGGTGCGGGGCGCCCCGCAGTGGACGCTGCTGGATGCGGCGCGGGGGGCCGCGCTGGTGGTGGTCGGGAACCACGGCCTGTACGGCATCCGTCGCCTGCTGCTCGGCGTGGTCAGCCATTCGATCGTGCTCAACATTCAGTCCCCGACCGTCGTGATCAATTCCGGCACCGACAGCTGAGCACCGACAGCTGAGCGCCGACAGCTGAGCGCCGGCGTCGCTCCCCCACCCACTCGGGGGGGGTGTGCACGGCGCGGTTAGAATTTGGCTATGACACACCCCGGCAGCCTGCGCCCCCGATCGACGGCCGGATCCCGGCGGCGGCCGCTGATCATCGGGTCTCTGGTCACGGTCATGGTGCTCGTGATCGGGGCGGGCGTGGCCGCGCTGTCGTTGACGCTCGCGCAGCCGGTGGTCGAGCCGGGAGTCACGGCATCCGTTGCCGT